>JAFVXN010000027.1 GCA_017501125.1 Clostridia bacterium | reverse complement strand
TTCATAAAGGAAAAAGGCTTTTTTCCCCCTCTCTTACGATGATTTATTTTAACTCCACGTCCTTAAAAATGGGGATATCCGTCGGTAAAAAACACGGAAAAAGCGTACAGAGGAATCGTATTAAAAGGCTGATAAGAGAGGCTTTTCGCCTGCAGGCGAATAATATCAAAGGCAATTACTATATCGTCCTCATCCCGAAGGTAAGTGAGAGTTATAGTTTCGACGTCTTTTACAAACACATACAATGCATGATAGAGAAAGGGAAACTGTAAGCGTTTCGTTTAGCAATTTCATATATCCCAACTGGCGCTACCTTCGAAAAAGGATATTTAAGCCCTTTTTTAAGGGGATTTGTATGCGCGCCATAATTCTCTACCAAAAGACGATATCCAAGCATACCTGTATGTTCCGCCCGACCTGTTCGCAATACACGTTGGAGTGTATCAACAACCAAGGCGTAATCGTGGGGATATTGCTCGGTTGCTGGCGGATACTAAGGTGCAACCCCTTTACGAAAGGTGGCTACGACCCCGCCCCGCTTAACCCGTTTATAAAAATGTGGTTGATATAGCGATATAAAAAAAAACAAAACTTTGGAAGTTAAAAATATGCAAATTTTTTCTCTGTTAAACGAAGTGACGATTGAACATTTCGGTCAAACGTACGGCGTTTCGCTCAATTTCATAGGCGAGATTGTAAGAGGGATTATCAGCGGCGTCGGTATCGTCGGCGTTGGTATTATCTTATTCTCTTTGATTTTGAAATTTATCGTCTTGCCCTTCGACGTTATGCAAAGGGTGAGTATGCGTAAGCAAAACCAAAAAATGCAGGAGAACAAGGACAAACTTGAAAAACTGCAAAAACAATACGCCAACGATAAAGATACGTACAACCAAAAACTAATGGAATTCAACAAGCAAAACGGGGTGTCCCTTTTGACCTCCTGTTTGCCGATGATCTTATCCATGGTTATCTTCTTCGTCGCAATCGGCGCGTTCAATAGTTATGCGCAATACGCAAAAATCGAGAACTACAACTACATGGTCACGTCGTATAATAGCGTGATTGAGGATTATCGCACGGAAATCGTGAGAGATAACATCGTCTTTGAAAAACACGACGGCAACGTGTGGGTAGTGACCACGGATCCCACCCAAGACGGCGAGATAAGGGTAAGAGTTCAAGACAAGAACGTCGACACAAACCAAAACTACGTCTATTTTAGATTCTTCTACGACAAGCAGGTAAGGACGGACGAGGAGTTAGTGCAATACGTCCAAGACGTCGCCTTTGGTAAAGTCTACAAAGAAGGCACGTGGGAACTTATAAAACCCGACTATTTCGTCGACGCTGAAAAAGCGAAGTTAAACCCCGACATCGCACAATATATATTAGAAAGAACGACGGCGGACAATACGTTGGACGAAAACGAATTGTGCGCGGATTATATTAGAGAAAAGGCGCGTGCAGCGGTAGAGACGACGTACAACGAGGTCGTTGTCGAAAAGACGCAGTTCCTTTGGATTAAGAACGTATGGGTGACGGACGCAATGTACAAAAACCCCGTCCTGCCCTATTATAGCAACACCAGCGGTTGCGCAATGTTCGGCAACGAAGGATTCTCCGTGATGGGCTCTGAAACGTATAACGTCAACGGTATGGCGGTTATGCCCGAGCACATCGGTTATCACACCTCCGCCTACGGTGAGTCGGCGTACAACGAAATCACCCACAATCTCGGCACGCAGAAAGCAGAGTTTAACGGTTTCTTCATCTTGATTCTCTTGTCTATCGGCACCATTTTGTTGCAACAATTTATTACGATGCGCGCGCAAAAGGCGCAGAATCAATATTCGTCCGTAGACGGACAGGGTGGAAAACAGCAAAAGATTATGCTCATCACGATGACGTTGATGTTCGGTTTCTTTGCGTTCATGTATAGTTCCGCTTTCTCTATCTACATGGTCACGAGCAATATTATATCCTTGCTGTCGACGCTACTCATCAATAAAATCGTCGACGTCGTGCTCAGCAAACAAGAAGAGAAAAAATATCAAGAAAAACATTCCTTCAAAAGACCCGCACAAAAAGACGGCAAAAAAATCAAAGAAGTGAAAGTAAAAGAAGTAAAAGTCAAAGAAAAGAAAGAGAAAAAAGATAAGAAATAAAGAAAAATTCTCTACGGAGTAGAGAAAAAGGAGAGGAAATGGAATATACGGAATTTACCGGCAAGACGGTAGAAGACGCCGTTGAGAAAGGGCTGGAACAATTAGGATTGACGAAAGAGACCGCCGAGTGGGAAGTGATCGACGAAGGAAAAAAAGGTCTTTTCGGTAGAAAGGCGCGTATCAAAATGGCGCAAAAAGAAGTAAAAGAAATCGCTGAAAAGGTATGGGAAGATGGCGCAACGGACGGCGAAAGAGCCGTGGCTTTCTTGGACGGGCTTTTCAAGATGCTCAATATGTCCGCTTGTAGTGAATTAATCAGCGAAAAGGAAAAAATCGTCATCAACGTCACTGCCGCTAACTCCAACGCCGTCATCGGCAAAAGAGGCGCTACGCTTGACGCATTGCAGACGCTGGCTGGCGCTGTAGCCAACACGGGCAGAGACGACTATAAGCGCGTCGTCGTCGACTGCGAAAACTATCGCGAAGGTCGTGAAGAAACGCTGAAAAAGTTGGCGGAAAACTTGGCGCAAAAGGCAATTCGCCTCGGTAGAAAAATCAAACTCGAAGAGATGAATCCTTACGAAAGACGCATTATGCACTCCGCATTGTCCTCTTTTGAAGGGGTAAAGACGATTAGCGAAGGGAAAGAACCTTACCGCTACGTCGTCATCGTCCCTGACAACGAGGAAGACCCTTCTGCCCCCGCTATCCCTGCAAGAGGGGATCGTCGTGACCGTGATAACCGTCGTGGCGACAGAAGGGACAGAGGTCGTGGTGGCCGTCGTGACGGCGTAGATAGAGTCAGCAACCACAAACGCAGCGGCGGAAGAGATAGAAGAGAAAGCCGTGGCGGTTCCTCTTCTGGCGGTACGACGATGAAAGCGTCTTTTGATTTCTTCGGGACGTTCCTCGGCAACAGCAAAGATCAATAATTAAAAAGACGCATATGCGTCTTTTTAATGTATAATGCATAGTGCATAGTGCAAAGTGGCGGAAGAATAAAAATATTTCCACAATTATGCAAAATGTTGAAAAAACAATACCGCAACTTTCCCATTAAGGGAAAATATCACCCGTCGCAAGACGGATACCACTTTGCGATGGCAAAATATTACTAGCCGTTAGGCAAATACCACTAAAAAAGCACCCTATTAAGGGTGCTTTTCATATTCCTTTAGATATCTAATAATCGGCTCTGCCTAGAAGATAGTCGCAAGAGACCCCGAAAAAATCGGCGACAACGAAAAAGCAAAAGCAGAATAACAAAAAAAGCCACCCTTTCGGGTGGTTTTTCTTTATAGAAAGGGGGTAAAGCCTTTTTGGCGGAGTTTAGACAACGAGGCGTACATGGGTGCGCCTAATCCGTACACCCATACCGTCTGTGTGAGGAAAAGTTCGCCAAAATAGACGAAATACAGCGTCGCGGACGGGGCGTCGCCAGCCGTCGACATAAAAAGAAAGATAAAGGGCAAAAGCGTTGCGTTC
>JAFVXN010000026.1 GCA_017501125.1 Clostridia bacterium | reverse complement strand
CGCAATACTGCGTCGCACTGTGCGCCTTTTCGCTCGTGTACGCATTAGTACACTCCCGTCAAAGGTGCTCGTGCTCCTTGTCTTGCTTGTATTTTCCTACGGCAGACCACTTATAATATTGTGGAATGCTGTGTTGCGGCTCGCTTACCGCGCCTTGCTTGTATTTTCCTACGGCGGATTGCTTGACGCTAACACCGCTTGTGGGGCGTCACCAAGGAATAGTGGGGTATTTTGCGCTTTGCGCATAAAAAATATATAAAACTACTTGCAATTTCCGTAAAAGCGTAGTATAATACTATCACAAACGTAAGATTTGTAAGGAGAATTGTTATGATTAAGACGATTGCAAAACCTCAAGAAAAGAAAGTGACCGCTTGTGGCGAATGCCGTAGCACCTGCCAATCCGCTTGCAAGACCAGTTGCACGGTCGGCAACCAATCCTGTGAAAGAGTGACGCGCGAAGAAAAAGACACGCGCAAATAATTGCTTTTTTCTAAAAGATGGTAAAAAGGCGCGTATTTTTACGCGTCCTTTTTTGCTGTATTTCCAAAAATTTTTAGGAGAAAACCATGATACACGTATTCAATTATCGTGACGTACACTATATCTACGACGTAGGTAGTGGGAGTTTGCACGAGTGTGACGATAAGACGGCGGCTTACTTAAAGGCGCAAGAAGAAGGGGTGGAATTCACCTCGGTCACGGACGAGGAACTCAAAGAAATCCTCGCCGACGTGGAAGGATTGAAAGAGCAAGGGCTGTTGTACGCAGACGAAGTTAAGGCGTACCCGACCAAATCCAACCTCGTCAAGGCACTGTGTATTCATATCTGCCACGACTGTAATTTCCGTTGTCGATATTGCTTTGCCGACGAGGGCGCATACCATACGAAAAGGGAGAGCATGTCTTTGGAGACGGCGAAGGCGGCGGTCGATTTCCTCATCGAAAACAGTGGCAATAGAAAGGTCCTTGAGATGGACTTTTTCGGTGGCGAGCCACTGATGAATTTTTCCGTCATTAAGGAAACCGTTGCTTACGCTAAGCAACGCGGGGCGGAAACGGGTAAAAAATTCTTGTTCACGACGACGACCAACGCCCTGCTTTTGAACGACGAAATTATCGACTTTTTCAACGCCGAGATGGAGAACGTCGTCCTTTCGTTGGACGGCAGACCCGAGGTGCACGACGCGATTAGAAAATCCGTCAACGGCAAGGGCACCTACGCGCTGATTATCGACAAAATTAAGAAATTCGTGCAACTGCGTGGCGAAAAGAGTTATTACGTGCGCGGCACGTTTACGGCGAAGAACCTCGACTTTGGCAAGGACGTATTGTTCATTGCCGATCAAGGGTTCGACAGTATCTCTATGGAGCCCGTGGTCACGGAGATTGACGATCTGCAGATCAAAGAGGAGCACCTCCCCCGCATCAAAGAGGAGTACGAGAATCTTTGCGACGAGTATTTGAAAAGATACGCCGAAGGTAAGGGGTTCAATTTCTTCCATTTCAACGTCGACTTAGAGGGCGGACCTTGTCTTTCTAAGCGCGTATCCGCGTGTGGCGCAGGGAACGAATATTTCTCCGTTCTGCCCAGTGGCGACCTCTATCCTTGTCACCAGTTTGCCTCGGATAAGGACTTTTATATGGGAGACGTGTGGCAAGGGATAACCCGTCCCGAGATTAGGGAGAAATTCAAAAACTCCTGTCTGTTTACCCGTAAAAAATGCGAAAATTGCTTTGCAAAATTCATTTGCTCGGGTGGATGTAGCGCCAACAACTATCACTATTGCGGCGATATCGACACCCCGTACGAGATGACCTGCGAGATGATGAAAAAGCGCATTGAGTGCGGTATGCACGCCCTTGCGATTAAAAAATCGTTAAAAAAAGACTAAAAACAAGAGCCCAAGCATAAAAAAATGCGGGCTCTTTTTTATAAAAAAAGAAAAAACGCCGTAATAGACTTGACGGCACGAAGAAAAATAGTGTAAAATAGAAAGGTATTATTGTAGCCGAACATAGTTCGGTAAATCTGGAGGCTTTTATGGGAAGGATAAAATCGACGATTTTGATGGTGCTTTTGTCCATCGTTATCGTTGCGCTTTGCGCCCTTACCGCATTTCCTGCGTTTTCTTTCGTAGACGGTATCCAAGGCTGGCAGCCTGCTATCGTTTCGTTGGACGCGGGCAGTGAACTTCGTGGCGGGTACTATACCTACTACTATCCCCAAGGGGTAATTTCCGCGACGGACTACCAAAACACGTACGAAAGTTATGAAGACGGTAGCGCCGCGCAGTTGGATTACGCCGATCAATACGTGCAATACAAGGGGTTGTATCTGGAAAAGGACGAAGACGTCGGTATCTTCGACGACGAAACGACGGCGTCGGCAGACAACGTCTCTGCAACCTTCAAGGCGGAATTCGACGCCGTCACCCAAGAGATTATCGCCCGTTTCTCTAAAAAGGGCTTTTCTCAATATCGTGTGGCGGTCGTGGACGATTACGCCCTCCGCGTAGAGGTGCCTGCACCTGCACGGCACGCGTGGAGCAGTGAAGAACCCGACGACCAGAATTCTATCTTGGCGTTGCAGGCGTTCAGCGAACTGGGTGCGTTGACGATAAAGAACGGGGCGGAGGACGTGGACGAATTTGTCAAAGCGGAATCTATGACCGACTTTATCGACGGCTTTGCCGTGGAGACGGAATACGGTGTATCTTACATCGTCGCCTATTTGACGGGCGCAGGTCAGTCGGTAATCGGCGGATTGAAAGACGGACTCAGCAACTACAATCCCAACGACACCAGCGGTACTTTCCTCAATTTCTACGTCGGGGAGACCGATACCGCGCTTATGAAGGTGGGCAAGGACAACATCACGTCGGATATGCGTATTAGATATCCGATTGCATACGAGAACAATCAGGCACAGGCGGAGACGTACGGGATTTTGCTTAACTCCGCGTTGAAGACGGGTGGATACGATATTCAGTTCACCAGTTCCCTCATCAACCAAACGGCGGAAGGGAATACGATGACGTTCGTCTATATCGCACTCGGTGCGGCGTTGCTTATCGGGCTCGTATTGCCGATTATTTTCTTTGGTAAATACGGTATTGCCAACGGCTATTCGACCCTTTCCTATACGATTATCGTGGCGCTCTGCTATGCGTTCATTACGGGCGCGGTATTCGAGATTACCCTCGCTTCGCTTCTTATGTATTTGGTCGGGCTGGTGCTCGTCAACCTGTGTAGCGCGTACGTTTACGTGGCAATCAAAAAGGAAGTGGATACGGGCAAGACCGTCCTTTCCGCAGTAAAGAAGGGGTACAACAAAACCTTGTGGCATATCATCGATATGTACGCAGTATTGCTCCTTGCGGCGCTGGCACTGTTGATTGCGGTAGGCGGTTTGTTTACACTGGCAATGCAGGCGTTGATTTGCGTCATCGCGGCGGCGTTCTGTAGTTTGCTTTGGGGCAGAGGTATCAACTACGTGTTCTTGTCGGCGTGCAAAGACAAGTATAAGTATTTCCGTTTTGCAAGGAGGGATGACGAAGATGAAGAAGATTAATCTTGTCGAAAAGACCTTGGGCAAATGGAAACTTTGGACGATTATTTCCGCCGTGTTAATCGTGGCGGGTATCGTGATTGCGTGCGTGTTCGGGTTCAATCCCGCCGTCGATATGGCGTCCGTCAAGACGGTGACGGTGGAATACCCTTACGTCGCAAAAGTGGAGACGCTGGAATCCGTCTGCGAAACTTCCTTTGCAGAGAGTGGCGTCAAGTATCTGGATAAAAAAGTGGCTGGCTCGTACACGGGCGAGGTCGTCTACTACTTCGACCTTAACGCCGACACGGAGAGCGCAGTCGTCGAGTTGCAAAAGGACTTGGACGAGGCGATGAAGGAAGGCGGTGCCTTGAGTGGTAGTGCGCTTATCAAAGCCCGCACCAATAAGGAAACCTTCCAAGAAGGGCTCACGGACGGTTTTGCCCTTCGCGCAGGGATTGCGCTCGCGGTCTTTGCCGTAGCGGCGTTCGTCTACGTGGCGCTCCGTTATAAACTCAGCGCAGGTATCACGATGACGGCGACTATGTTGGTGGCGATAGGGCTTACCGTTTCGCTGACCGCACTTACCCGTATCCCCGTATCGGCGTCCTTTGCCGCGGCGGCACTCGTAGCGGGGCTCGCGTCGGTGGTGATGGCGTTGATTACCTTCAACCGTTTCCGCGACAACGCTAAGGACAAGGAAAAGGAAAAAGACAAGACCTCGTACGAAAAAGTGCTGGCGGCTGTCGATACGAAAAAGGTATTGATTTTGGCGGCGGCGTTGACGCTCGCGTTGGTATTGTTGGGCGCTATCGTGCCTACGGCACGTTGGTTTGCCTTGGCGGCGTTCGTAGGGGTCGTATCGGCGACCTTTGCAGGCTGGATTTTTGCCCCCTCTTTGCTCGTCGTGCTCGACAAGGCGATTAAGCCTAGCAACAAGCCTTTATTCAAGGCGAAAAAGAAGGACAAGAAATCGAAGACCGCGGAGGAATCCGTCATCGAAGAAGACGTTCAAGCATAATGATTTTTTGGGCGGGTGGGGGACTATCCCTATCTGCCCGATATTTATATTAGACGCCGTTGGAGCGCTTTGCTTGGATTGACCGACCGACCCGTCTTACCTCATTTTAACGAGAAAGAAAAAGGAATCGTATGAAGAAAATAGTCCCCGAATATGCGTTTTCGCAAGCACAACTGAATAGTATTTCCGCGCTTGCAAAGCAAACGGGGCTGACGGAAAACATCACGCGCATTTTATACGCGCGCGGGGTGGACGACGCCGAAAAAATCCGTACCTTTATGCACCCGTCTAGCAAGAATTTTCTCTCTCCCTATCTTATGAGTGGGATGAAAGAGGCGGTGCTTGCCATCACCGAGGCGAGGGCTATGGGCAAGACGGTGGCGGTCTTCGGCGACTACGACGCGGACGGCATCTGTGCCTCGGCGATTATGTATCACGCTTTGCGTGATTTTGGTATTGAAGCGCACGTCTACGTCCCCGAAAGGGCGGACGGCTACGGGTTGTCCTTTGACGCGGTGGATAAGATTTTGGACGATTGCAATCCAGAACTGTTCATCACCGTCGATTGCGGCATTTCGTGCGCAAAAGAGGCGAGATACTTGTACGAATTGGGCTGTGACGTCATCGTCACCGACCACCACGAGTTGCCTGAGGAGTTGCCTGATTGTATCGTCGTCAACCCGAAACTCAAAGACGACTACCCCTACGACAATTTATGCGGGGCAGGGGTGGCTTTCAAACTCGCCTGTGCCTTAATCGGCGAAAAGGCGTACGAATATTTAGATTTTGCGACGCTTGCCACCGTGGCGGACAGCGTCCCCCTTTTGGGCGAGAATCGCGATATCGTGACGGAAGGATTGAAGCGGTTTAACCGCAATCCAAGGCCTTGCTTTGCGGCGTTGCTCGGCAAAAATTACGACGGTGTCTCGGCGCAGACGTTGTCCTTTAACTTAGCGCCCCGTATCAACGCGGCGGGTAGAATGGGCGATGCGCAGGCGGCGTTTCGGCTGTTTATCGCCGAAAAAGAGGCGGAGGTGTACGACCTTGCCACCAAATTGTGTTTGTACAACACCGAGCGGCAAAAGTGCTGTGACGAGTTGTATTTGTCCGCCAAGGAAAAACTCAAAGAAAAGGGCGCGTACGGCAACCTGATTATGCTGTGGGACGAGAGTTGGAACGCAGGCTTTATCGGGATCGTTGCGGCGCGCATGGCGGAGGAATTTGGCAGACCGACCCTTTTGTTCGTCCAGCACGGCGATATGCTAAAGGGCAGCGCGCGCAGTATCGAAAGCGTGAATATCTTTACCGCACTCAAGAACTGTGGCGACTACATCGAGGAGTTTGGCGGACACGCGCAAGCGGCGGGTATCAACGTAAAACTGGAGAATTTCGACGCGCTGGAAAAGGCGCTGGGCGAGGAGATTGAAAGGACGTACACGAAGGAAGACATCCTGCAAAAGATTTACGTCAGCGAGGAGATTGACGCGCCTATCTCCGAGAAATTCGCGAAGGAATTGATGATGTTGGAGCCGTACGGCGTCGGGCACAAAAATCCCCTCTTTTCGTTGTCGGTGGGCAGATGTCAGGCAAGGCAAATCAAGCCGTATTCTCCCCATCTTTCCGTACGTTGCAACTATCTTGACCTCATGTATTTTTCGGGCGCGAAAAACTTAAAGATTTTGCGTAGCGACGTCCGCAAAAAGATTGTC
The DNA here is from genome assembly GCA_017501125.1 of Clostridia bacterium. Classification (GTDB taxonomy): domain Bacteria; phylum Bacillota; class Clostridia; order Christensenellales; family Borkfalkiaceae; genus Scatosoma. Next base: position 1,834 of record JAFVXN010000026.1, on the reverse strand, counting down.
TTTGAGGTGGGCGTGTCCCGATTCAAAGGCAAGGAGAGTATCAAAGGATACGTAAAGGAACTCCTCTACGACGGCAGGACGGGCAACTGTGTGGACAGGGAGTGTTTCCAGAACGCGTTGGCTGGCGTTTACGCGCCCGTCGACGGGGTGGAAAAAACCTACCTGCCCAAGGCAGAGATAGAAAAACTGATTGCGCGTTTGACGGCAGAGTGCGCGTACGGGACGTGTTTGCTTGCCTTCGACAGGGATAGCGTAAAAGGATACGAAGGGCTGAAAAATTTCGACGTCGACCTCTTTTATCCCTCGTCGAGGAATATCTCCAACACGCTCATCGTCTCCCCTGCGGCGGACGCCGATTTGTCGGGGTTTAGACATATTATTTGCTTGGACGATCCGTTGGGCGATTATTTGACGTCGCTTTCGGGAAGGAAGACGTATGTCTGCGCCGATTCTTGTGGGTATAAGGCGTTCCAGCGTCTTGATTGCAGCCGCGAGACGCTACTCCGTATCTATGCCGCGCTCAAGGAGGATTTGTCCTCCCTCAACGGCGAGACGGCGGAGGAGGTGGCGGACGCCTGCGATTCGCTGGGCTTTGACGAGCGGCAATTTATCTTTGCGCTCCACGTCTTTGAGGAACTCGGGCTCGTTTCCTTCGGGGAGGGCAGACTGACCGTATATCGCGGCGTTAAGACGGATCTTGCCGATTCGGCGTTGTATAGAAAGGTTTTCGACCTGCAAAAGGCGGAGATTGATAGACTAAGGCAAAAGGAGAAAGCGATGGACGCGACTCTTTCGAAAATCAACGATTTATATAGTGATGAAGAGGGTAAAAGAACCTTAATCAGGGCATACCACTATGCGCAAGAGGCGCACGACGGGCAAAAGCGCGCGTCGGGCGAACCTTACTTTATCCATCCGTGCGCCGTCGCGCAAATCCTTATGGATTTGGGCTTAGATGCGGCGACGATTGCCGCGGCGTTTTTGCACGACGTTTTGGAGGACACCTCCGCGACGGAAGACGATATCCGCAGGGAATTCGGCGACGAGGTATTGAGGCTCGTCGCAGGGGTCACGAAGTTGGACAAAATCGTCTTTAAGGCGCAAGAGGACGCCGAGGCGGAGAATTTTAGAAAGATTTTCGTGGCGATGGCGAAGGATATCCGCGTCATCATCATCAAACTCGCCGACAGACTGCACAACATGCGCTCCTTGAATTTCCTCTCGCAGGAAAGGCGTAAAAAGATGGCGGCGGAGACGCTGGAGATTTACGCGCCGCTTGCTGGGCGACTGGGTATTTCGCAAATCAAGTGTGAGTTGGAAGATTTGTGCTTGAAATATCTCAATCCCGAGGCGTACGAATCCCTCGTCGAGAATATCAATCAAAAACTCAGCGAAAGGAAGGAATTCGTCGCGCAGGTCGTCGAAGACATCAAAAAATTGATGGAAGAATCGGGCATTAAAGGGGAAGTTTTCGGCAGACCCAAGCATTTCTATTCCATCTACAAAAAGATGGTCAACAAGGGCAAAACGCTGGACCAAATCTATGATTTGTCGGCGGTGCGCGTCATCGTCGCGGATATGCGTGATTGCTACGCCCTCTTGGGGGACATTCACGAACACTGGGTACCTATTCCTGGGCGCATCAAAGACTATATCGCGACGCCTAAGCCCAACAAGTATCAGTCGTTGCATACGACGATTATGACGGAATTCGGCCAGCCCGTAGAGATTCAAATCCGCACCGAAGGCATGCACAAGGTCGCGGAATTCGGTATCGCGGCGCATTGGAAATATAAGGAAGGAAAGTCGTCTAAGGCGAACTCGGACGACTTCG
>JAFVXN010000025.1 GCA_017501125.1 Clostridia bacterium | reverse complement strand
TTAGGGAGTACAAGGGTATCCTCAAAGGTTTGAAGATGTGTTTTGTCGGCGACGGCAACAATATGGCAAACTCTTTGCTTGTTGGCGCGTTGAAGATGGGGATGAATTTCTCCATTGCTTGTCCAAATGGTTATCAAATCGTGCCAGAACTCGTCGAGTGGGCAAAGGATTATCCTGGGCAATTCGAGATGACGGACGACGTTTTGGCGGCAGCAAAAGATGCGGACGTGATTTATACGGACGTGTGGGCGTCGATGGGTCAAGAAGGGGAAAAAGCGGCAAGAGTGGAGGCTTTCAAGGGTTTCCAAGTTAACGCCGAAGTGATGGCGGTGGCAAAGAAGGACGCAATGGTTCTTCACTGTTTACCTGCGCACCGTGGCGAAGAAATTACGGAAGAGGTTTTGGAGGCGCACGCCCAAGAAATCTTTGACGAGGCTGAGAATAGATTGCATGCGCAAAAAGCGGTCATGCTGAAATTAATGAGAGACTAATTCAAAAAAACGAATAAAGGAAGGACGCAGATGAAAAAGAAGAAAGTGTATTTGACGTTGGAAAACGGTAAAGTGCTGCAAGGGTATTCTTTTGGCGCAGACGGAGAGGTCTGTGGCGAATTGGTGTTTAACACGAACATGGTCGGTTATTTAGAGACGCTGACCGATCCTTGCTACTATGGGCAAATCGTAGTGCAAACTTTCCCCTTAATCGGTAATTACGGGGTGATGAATAGCGATTTGCAGGCGGACAAGGCGTGCGTAAAGGCGTACGTGGTGCGCGAAATTTGCGACAAGCCTTCCAATTTCCGTTGCGAAGGTGAGTTGGACGAATACCTGAAAAAAGAAGGTATCGTGGGTATTTACGGCGTCGATACTAGAGAGTTGACGAAGATTATCCGTGAAAACGGCACGATGAACGCCGTTATCAGCAAAAAGCCTTTCTCTGACGTAGAGTCGTTGGCGAGCCTCGTTGCGACGAAGGATGCCGTTGCTCAAGTAGCACCCAAAGAAAAGGTCGTCTACGGAGAAGATAAAAATGGCACGATTGCGGTATGGAATTTTGGCTGTAAGCGTTCTTTGATTGAGAGTTTTACCGCGCTTGGGTTGAAGGCAATCAGTTTCCCCGCAACGGCGACGGCTGAGGAAATTTTGGCAGAGAACGTCGACGGAATCGTTATCACCGACGGGCCTGGTGATCCCGCGGAGAATAAGCAAGCCTTAGAGGAATTGAAAAAACTTCTCGGTAAAAAACCTATCTTTGCGACTGGATTAGGACATCAAATGGTGGCGCTTGCTACGGGTGGCAAGGTCGTAAAGATGAAATACGGTCATCGCGGCGGTAACCAGCCAGTAAAGAGGCTTGCAAGCGGTAGGGTTTACGCCTCCGAACAGAACCACGGATACGAAGTCGTTGCGGACGAAAATCTTAAAGGAAAGGTTAGTTTCGTGAACGTCAACGATGGCGGCGTGGAAGGGGTGGAATACTCCGACTACAATGCAGTCACCGTGCAATTTAATCCCGCTTCGTGCAGTGCTTGCACGGGTGAGGAGAACCCCTTGTTCACGCAATTTCTCGCCACGATGGCAAAGGAGAACAGATAATGCCGAAGAGAAGTGATATTAAGAAAGTTTTGGTCATTGGGTCAGGTCCTATCGTTATAGGACAAGCGGCGGAATTCGACTATGCAGGCGCACAGGCTTGTCGTGTCATGAAGAGCGAGGGCATCAACGTCGTTCTTTGCAACTCCAACCCCGCAACGATTATGACGGATAAGGCGCTTGCAGATGAAATCTATCTCGAGCCCCTCACGGAAGAATCGTTAAAGCGTATCATTATTAAAGAAAAACCCGATAGTTTGCTTGCTTCGTTGGGTGGGCAGACGGGTTTGACGATGGGTTGCAAACTGGCGAAATCCGGTTTCCTTGCGCAGCACGGCGTCAAATTGATCGGTACAAAGTTGGACGCTATCGATAGATCGGAAGATAGAGAACTGTTCAAGCAAACGATGGAAAAAATCAATCAGCCTTGCGTTCCCTCCGACATCGCGTATACGGTGGATGAGTGTGTGGCGATCGCTGACAAACTCGGCTATCCCGTCATTATTCGTCCTGCTTATACGCTTGGTGGTGCAGGCGGTGGCGTTGCTTACAATGAAGCAGAGTTGCGTCTAATCTCTCACAATGGCTTGATGTTGTCGCCTATTACGCAGGTTCTCATCGAAAAATATATCGCAGGCTGGAAAGAAATCGAATTCGAAGTATTGCGCGACTCCGCAGGCAACGTATTGACGGTATGTTCGATGGAAAACTTTGACCCCGTCGGTATCCATACGGGCGACTCTATCGTTGTTGCGCCTGCCGTGACCCTTTCCAGTAAGGAATATAATATGCTCCGTGGCGCGGCGCTTGCTATCATCACGGAACTGGGCATTGAAGGTGGATGCAACGTGCAGTTCGCTTTGAATCCCGATTCTTTTGAGTATTCGGTTATCGAGGTTAACCCTCGTGTTAGCCGTTCTTCTGCGCTCGCCTCTAAAGCAACGGGTTTCCCCATCGCAAAAGTCACGTCGAAAATTGCACTTGGCTATACGCTGGACGAAATTAAAAACGACGTTACGGGCACTTCTTACGCATGCGTTGAACCGACGATTGACTACTTAGTAGTCAAGATGCCTAAGTGGCCCTTCGATAAGTTCCTGTATGCTAAGCGTGAACTCGGTACTCGTATGAAGGCTACGGGCGAAGTTATGTCCATCGGTACCTCCTTTGAGATGGCGATTATGAAAGCGGTGCGTGGGGCAGAGATATCTCTTTCTACGCTCAATCATAAGAAGTTTGCAGGGATGACGAAGGAAGAATTGTTGCCTCGTCTCCACGAAATGACGGATGAAAGATTGTTTATCGTGTATGCGGCTTTGAAAAAGGGCGTGACGGTTGACGAAATCTTTGACGCAACCAAAATCGATAGATGGTTCTTGAATAAATTGCTTAACCTCATCAACTACGAGAACGCATTGTCCTGTGGTAAACTGACGCGTGAATTGTACGAGGAAGGTAAACGCCTTGGCTATTTGGATAAGGATATTGCGGCGCTCAGCGGACAAAAAATTCCTTATAGAAAGAAGGCTGTCTACAAGATGGTTGATACCTGTGCGGCAGAGATTGCGGCGCAGACGCCTTATTTCTATTCCACCTTCGACGAGGTGGCACACGACGAGGCGAAACCTTTCGTGGATAGAAGTGAAAAGAAACGTATCATCGTTATCGGCTCGGGCCCTATCCGTATCGGGCAGGGTATTGAATTTGACTATTCCTCCGTTCACTGCGTATGGACGTTAAAGGAACTTGGCTACGAGGTCGTTATCATCAACAACAACCCCGAGACGGTTTCTACGGACTTTGACACGGCGGATAGATTGTATTTCGAGCCGCTGACGCCTGAAGACGTACAACATATTATTGACATTGAAAAGCCTTACGGCGTTATCATTACTTTCGGTGGGCAGACCGCCATCAATCTTTGCTCCTATTTCGACAAGCACGGTATCCGCATTTTGGGTACGTCGGCTGATAGCGTTGACGCGGCGGAAGATAGAGAAAGATTCGAGGCACTCCTTGAAAAGTATTCGATTCCTCGTCCAAAGGCAATTACCGTTATGACGAAAGAGGAGGCACTTGCCGCAGCGGAGAAACTCGAGTACCCCGTCTTGCTTCGCCCTTCTTACGTTATTGGCGGTCAAAACATGACGATTGCCTTCACGGAAGAAGACGTCTGCCGTTATATGGACGTAATCTTGGCGCAAGGCATTGAAAATCCCGTTTTGTGCGACAAATATTTGATGGGCACGGAGTTGGAGGTCGACGCGATTTCCGACGGGAAAGACGTGCTTATCCCTGGTATTATGCAACATATTGAGCGTACGGGTATCCACTCGGGCGACTCTATTGCGGTGTATCCTCCGTACAACTTGGAGGATTCTATGTTGGAAAGGATTATTGAAGTCTCTACGCAACTCGCGCTTGAATTGAAGACGAAGGGGCTTATCAACATCCAGTATCTTATCTATCGTGGTCAGTTGTACGTTATCGAGGTTAACCCCCGTGCATCTCGTACGGTGCCTTATATTTCTAAGGTAACGGGCGTACCCATGGTCGAGTTGGCGACGAAGATTATCGTCGGGGCGAAACTTAAAAAACTGGGCTTTGGTACAGGTTTATATCCTTCTTCTCCTTACGTGGCGGTCAAAGTGCCCGTGTTCAGTTTTGAAAAACTCAACGACGTTAACTCCCAACTTGGTCCTCAAATGAAATCTACTGGTGAAGTTTTGGGTATTGGCAAAACGATTGAAGAGGCGATGTTCAAAGGTCTTGTTTCCGCAGGTTTTAAGATGTGCCATCCTTCGGATAGACAGCACGTCGGCGTGTATATGACCGTCAACGATCAAGACAAACTCGATTTGCTTTCCATCGCAAAGAAGTTCGGGGATCTTGGCTGTTCGATGTATGCAACTAAAGGCACGGCAAAAGTTATTAACGACTTGGGCATCGATTGTGAGGTTGTCGAAAGACTTTCTGCGACTGATTCCGTAATCAAATTAATGGACGAAGGCAAGATTGACTATATCGTCTACACGGGTAAGACGGATATGGAATCTATCAACGACTTTATCCGTTTGCATCACCACGCGATTTTGCTTGGTATCACGGTGCTTACCTCTTTGGATACGGCTAACGCACTGGCAGATATTATCGCAAGTAAGTTTACGGAAAATAATACGGAACTTGTCGATATCAACGCGTTGAGAAGCGAAAAATTGAAATTAAACTTTACGAAGATGCAAACTTGTGGCAACGATTATATCGTTTTTGACAACCGTGACGGCAAGATTACTTGTCCAGAATCGATTGCCGTAAACCACGTTATCCCTCATTATGGTATTGGTGGTGACGGTATTGCGCTCGTGGAGAACTCTACGGTAGCGGATGCGAAGATGCGAATCTTCAATAAGGACGGCACGGAAGCCCCTCAAGGTGGTAATGCAATCCGTTGCATAGGGAAATATCTTTATGAAAAGGGTATCGTCAAGAAAAACGATATGACCATTGAGACGGTGGGTGGCGTTTGCGACGTAAAAGTTTATTCCTTCAGCGGTAAGGTAAACTCTGCTTGTGCGAATTTGGGTAAGGCGGAGTTGAACGGCTTGAAGATCCCTAGCGTCTTCGACGAAGAAAAGGTGGTGGATAAGCCGATTGCCATTGCTGGCGAGCAATATAACGTGACGCTTGTCAACGTCGGTAATCCTCATTGCGTCGTATTTTGCGATAAGGTAGACGCCGTCGACGTAGAGAAGATTGGACCTGAGTTCGAAAATGCAAAATATTTCCCCGAAGGCATCAATACGGAATTCGTCCGTGTCGTCAACAAGGCGACTATTAAGATGCGCGTTTGGGAACGTAAGAACGGTGAAACTTGGGCGTGCGGTACGGGTGCTGCGGCAGCAGTTGTTGCGGCTGTTCTCGATGGCTATTGTGAACAAGACACTAACGTCACGGTAAAACTTCGCGGTGGCGATTTGACCGTTAACTACCACAAGAACGGAGACGTAGAAGTTTCGGGTAGTGTCAAAACGGTCTATGAAGGAACAGTTGAAATTTAATTGAAGGAGTTTTTGAGTGGAAGTTTTATACGAAGAATGCGCTCACAACCAAAAAGCGAAAAAACAATCAGTATTTTATGTAATAGCCAACGTCGTGTTTTGGCTTAGCATATTGGCGGCGATTATTACCACGATAAACGCTCTTTTATATATTCCTTCGCCGGAATTAACTGGTGATGAGTTGGCGGCAATGTGGCTGCTCTTCGCTAGTCAGTGGATACCCGTTGCGTTAAGCGTTTCGCTCGGATTTTTTGCGTGGTTCATCAAAAGACGCGTCAACGTTAGTTATGATTACGCTTTCGTGTCGGGCGATCTTAGAATCTCTCGTATCTTTAACGTGAACAAGCGAAAATTTTTGTATGAAATTACCGCTGAGGAGATTATGCAGGTGGGGGATGCGGACAGCCAAAATTTTGAAAGGTTGTCCAGCGATCCTACGATAAAAACGTTTGTATGCACCTCTAATATGTCGCCTGCCGAGGATAAGTTCTTTATGTATATCCTCGTAAAGGCTGGGGCACAAAGGCAACTGTACGTGTTGGAGTGCCGTGAGGAATTGCTTATCAACATCTTAAAATTTGCCCGTCGAGGCGTTTTGGAGGATGGGTACGTTTCTCAAGAGGATAAGAAGGCGGCGATTAAAAAAGAGGAAGAAAAGCAACGCTTACTGCAAGAACAAGAACAAGTGAAGGAACCGCAACTTAGTGCGGAGGACGAGCAAGAATTGGCGGCGCTGCGAGCCGCTTCTATGACGAAGACCGAAGAAGTTGCTGGCGACGGCAAAGAGGAAGCATGATTTATTTTGATAATGCGGCGACGACAAAGCCGAAACAAACGGCTTTGTCTCGCGCGCAAATCTTTTTAACTGAACGATTTTTCAATCCTTCCGCAATGTATCGGGAAGGATTTGCTATTCAGGGAGAAATTAAGCAGGCGCGCACTGCTTTGCTTGCTCCTATTTGTAGCACGCAAGAATTTGAATTCATCTTTACCTCTTGTGGCACGGAGGCGGACAATCAGGCGATTTTTTCCTTTGCGAAACGTGGCAACGCCGTGACGACGCAAGGGGAGCACTCCGCGGTCTATTCGACTTTTCAAGAGTTGAAGAATAGAGGGGTGATTGAGCCTCGCTTTGCGCCTCTTCAAAAAGACGGTAGCGTTGACGTGCAAAAACTCCTTGATATGATTGACGAGAAGACTTCTTTCGTCTCCGTGAATCATATCAACAACGAAACGGGTGCTATAAACGACATCAACGGGATAGCGGCAAAGGTCAAAAAGAAAAATCCGCGCGTCATATTCCATAGCGACGGCGTGCAAGCGTACGGGAAGATTCCTTTTCGGCTTTCAAAGGATATTGATTTGTATTCCGTAAGCGCTCATAAAATCGGTGGATTGAAGGGCGTCGGTGGGTTGATAAAGAGAAAAGGTTTGGTCTTACCTCCCTATATTATAGGCGGAGGTCAGGAGAGTGGCAGGCGTAGTGGGACGGAAAACGTCTTTGGGATCAAGCAATTCGAGTATGCCGCCACGGAAAAGTTTGCTACGATTAAAGAGGATTGGGCGAGATTAAAAGAGTTGCGAAGTTTTCTTCTCGCTGGGCTCGATAAAGAGATTTTTGCGCCGATTTCTACCGAAAACGGTTCTCCTTACGTCACCTCCGTTTATGCGGAAGGGTTGAGGGGCGAGATTTTGTTGCATACCCTCAGCGATAAAGGGATTATCGTTGGTACGGGTTCGGCTTGCTCTTCCAACGCAAAACATAGATACAGCAGGGTGATTTTGGCGTGCGGATACAACGAAAAGCAGGCGGATGGCGTGTTGAGAATTAGTTTTTGTGACGAAACGACGCGTAATGACGTGGAAGAAGGGCTGGAAATTATCAATTCGTGCGCGCGTGAATTGCGCGAAAGGATGAAATGAGATGAAACAAGTGATTATTATCCGTTATGCGGAGATATATTTGAAAGGGAAGAACCGAGGATTTTTCGAGCAGATTTTTGCCAACAATATTGAAAAATCGTTGCGTGGAATTAAGCATGAGATGCATCGCCCTAGTGGTAGGTACATCATTGACAATTTTGCGGAAGAGGACGTTGATGAGATTGTTTCGCGCTTGAAAAAGGTGTTTGGTTTGCATACTTTGAGTTTGGCGTACGAAACGGGTACGTCTTTGGAAGATATTTTCGAGGCGGCAAAACTCGTATGCGAAGAGGAAGGCACCTTTAAGGTTGAGTCGCATAGAGGGGATAAAAGATATCCGTTGACTTCCGTAGAAATCAGTAAAAAACTGGGCGGGATGATTTTGTCCTATAACTATAAGTTGAAGGTCGACGTCCACAAGCCTTCTTTTACCGTCAACGTGGATATTCGTGAAAACGACAAGGCGTTGGTCTTCGGCAACTATATCGAAGGGGCTAACGGTATGCCCGTCGGTACGGCGGGCAAGGCGCTTTTGATGATTTCCGGTGGGATCGACAGCCCTGTGGCAGGGCATATGATTGCAAAACGCGGTATGAAAATCGATTGCCTTCATTTTCATAGTTATCCATACACCAACGATCAGGCGAAAGAAAAGGTGGTTGATTTGGCGACGACCCTTTCGTCCTATACCTGTGGAACGAATCTTTGCACTGTCAGTGTCACGCATATTCAAGAGGCAATACACGAGAAGTGTAAGCCAGAGCTTATGATTACCTTGTTGCGCCGTTTTATGTTCCGCATCGCGGAAAGACACGCGCTTAGAATCGGTGCACAATGCCTTGTGACGGGCGAAAGCCTTGGGCAGGTTGCGAGCCAAACGATTGAAGGGATGACCTCTTCCAACTCCGTCGTTGAAAAGTTGCCCGTGTTGCGTCCGTTGGTGGGGTTTGATAAAAACGAAATTATTGATAGGGCGGTAAAAATCGGCACTTACGAAACGTCGATTTTGCCTTATGAAGATTGTTGTACGGTTTTCTTGCCTGATTTTCCTGCTATCCGTCCAAAATTAGACGAGATATTAAGAGAGGAAAGTAAGTTGGACGTTGAGGGGATGATTGAACAAGCCTTTGCGTCACTAGAAAGAATAGTGATAATGTAAAAAAAAAGAGCGCAATATAGCGCTCTTTTTTAATACTCCCACCAAGGTTTTTTCGTGATTTTTGAAGGGCTATCTCCGTTGGTCGTGAACGATTTCGTGTTTATAGATGGCAAAATGCAGGGGATGCCTTTCACGTTATTAAAATACGGCGTTATTGTATAAATATAAGTTTTGTTTTTCTGCAAATTATCGTCGGTAAACGAAGGCATATATTCACCTTCGTAAACAACGCTTGTTTTTTTGTCGACGGTTTTTTCTATTTTGTAGTGATAAAATTTTGGACTTGATTCGTCGAAAATAATCGTTGCCTGTAAGTCTTTATAAGAAAGATAGGGGGCAGGTATACGGGGATTGGAGAATATAGTCGACCTTTTAGTTGGCGTGGAATGATTTTTTAGCAATTCTTCAAAGACGTATTCGTTGGGCGCAAGGGGGTCACACAAAAGAAGAGAGCCGTCTTTTTCGTAGGAATATTTGTCCAGTTTTACAATACCTACGTCTTTAGAATAGGAAAAATCCGTAAAATATTCGGGCGGAAAATTCTCGTATAAATATTCATATACGCTTGATGAAATTTCACAGGGGAGACCGCCGCCCGTATAGGGTATCGCTTCGTTGCTTGCCTTGCCGAGCCAGACACCGCAGGTAAGACCTGAGGTGAAGGAGATGGTATATGCGTCTCGCACGAGATCGCTTGCCCCAGACGTTCCAGTTTTAGCGGCGACTTGGAAGGGGAGGACGCGTAGTTTCTTGGCTGTGCCGCTCGCGGCGGCGTCTTTGAGTGCGTCAGTGATTAGATTGGCAGTCGTTTCTTCGAAGACTTTCGTAGTCTGCCGCTCCCTTTGGTATAGGGTTTCGCCTTCTCGCTCGATTCTTTCAATGAAGGCACCTTTTTGATAATTGCCGCCGTTAGCAAAGGTTGCGTAGGCGGAAAGTAGACGTTGCAACGGATATCCTTCTGCGGTTGCGCCTAAGGCTATTGCTAAATGCTGGTCTTGTTCACCCAAGGGAAGGTTCATCTTTTCCAAGTATTTTTTTGCTTTTTCTACGGTCAGGGCGTTGAGCGTTTTGACAGCGGGTACGTTATAACTTTTCTTAATTGCCTCTCTTACACTCACGTACCCGTGGTATCGCCTGTCGTAATTTTGAGGAGAATATCCGCTAAAATTGACTGGTTCATCCAAAATGGGTGTGGCAAGAGAGATAATATTCTCTTCTATCGCGGGCGCGTAGACGGCGAGTGGCTTTAAGGTGGAGGCAGGCGTGCGTGCTATGTTTCCTACGTCGCTGTAATAGGCGATAAAATTCCCCGTTTTATTGTCTAAGACGCCTCCGCACTTATTAGTCGATGCGCTCTTTAACGTCTCGACGAGGTGGCGTTGCAGGTCTCGGTTTAGATAGGTGTATACGTGTAATTGTCCGCCCATTTCTATCCCTTTTTCCTCTAATATGCGTTCTGCTTCGCCGTAGACGAATTGGCAATAAGACGCCTCTGCGCCGTCAACGTGGTGTTTTTCTGGGAGCGGTGTGTTGATAGCGGCTTGATAGGTGCTTTCGTCAATATATCCTTCTTGGCGCATAAAGCCTAAGACTAAATTTCTACGGCTCAGGCATTTTTCGGGATGTTTGAACGGAGAATAATTATTAGGCGATTTAACTAATCCTGCCAAAACAGCGCATTCGGGCACGGATAATTCTTCCACGGATTTTTGAAAATAAAATCGGGA
>JAFVXN010000024.1 GCA_017501125.1 Clostridia bacterium | reverse complement strand
TGAAAAGGAGACGCCCGCGTTGATTTTGGACGACCCGTTCGTGGATATGGACGAGGAAAACTTGGCAATCGCCAAGGCGTTTTTAGGACGGCTCCAAAAAGAGTATCAGTTGATTTATTTGACCTGTCACAAGAGCAGGCTGTTATAAAGGGATGAAATTTTTGTGAAAAAGCCGAGCGTTTCTGTCAAACGCTTGTCTTTTTTGCTTTTGTGACAGTATAATAACTATTGCGCATTCCGTCTATGTCCTAAGGACAAGACGGCACGCGTAGGAGAACAGTATGGTAAAAACTTTACTTAAAAGCGTAAGGGAATATAAAAAACCTGCAATCGTCACCCCGATTTTGATGGCGGTGGAGGCGTTTTGCGAGTGTTTGATTCCCTTCTTTATGTCTCAAATGATTAACGAGAGCGCGCTGACGGGAGATGGGGCGATGACGCATATTTTGACGTACGCCGCTATTTTGCTCTGTCTTGCGGCGGTGTCTATGACGGCAGGGGGGCTTGCAGGGAAATTCGCGGCGACGGCAAGTTGCGGTTTTGCGAAGAACTTGCGTCACGATATGTTCTATCGGGTGCAGAAATTCTCGTTCGGCAACGTGGATAAGTTCTCGTCTTCGTCGCTGGTCACGCGTATGACGACGGACGTCACCAACGTACAACAGGCGTTCCAAATGTGCCTTCGTATCGCTATCCGCGTGCCCTTGCAGTTCATTTTTGCGATTGCGATGAGTTTTGTCATCAATCCTAATCTTGCGTGGATTTTCGTATGCGTAGTGCCCGTCCTCGGGGTGTTGATTTTCTTAATCGTACGCTATGCGATGCCACTGTTTAAGAAGATTTTCAAAAAATACGACGCCCTTAACAATTCCGTACAAGAAAACGTCAGCGGTATCCGCGTCGTCAAATCTTTCGTGAGAGAAAAACACGAGACGGAAAAATTCGAAAAGGCGGCGGACGACGTCAGGAAGGACTTTACGAAGGCGGAAAAAATCCTCGCCCTCAATGCGCCTATGATGACCTTGTTTATCAACCTTGCAGTGCTGATTATTTCCTTCTTCGGTGCAAAACTGATTATGGACAACGGTGCAGGCGGGGATTTCGTCCCGACCGAACTTTCCGCGCTCATTACCTACGGGGTACAGATTTTGTCTGCGCTCATGATGTTCTCGATGGTCTTCGTGATGATTTCCATGTCCTTAGAATCGGGCAGACGTATCGCGGAAGTGCTGGAAGAGGAGTCGGACGTCGTCAGCCCCGAAAACGGGAAGACGGAGGTCGCCGACGGTAGCATTTGCTTTAAGGACGTATCCTTTAAGTATTCTGCCGCAGCCAAGGCGTACGCTTTGCAAGACGTCGACTTAGAGATAAAATCAGGCGAGACGGTGGGGATACTCGGTGGCACGGGTTCCTCTAAGACGACGCTTATACAACTTATCCCCCGTCTTTACGACGTGACGGAAGGGAGCGTGTCGGTAGGGGGCGTGGACGTGAGAGAATACGACCTCGACGCGCTGAGAAAAGAGGTGTCTATCGTCCTGCAAAAGAACGTGCTTTTCTCGGGTACGATCAAAGAAAACCTGCGTTGGGGTGACGAAAACGCCACCGACGAGGAGTTGGAGCGTGTGTGCAAACTTGCCTGCGCGGACGAATTCATCAAGACCTTCCCCGACGGATACGATACTTATATCGAACAGGGCGGTACCAACGTTTCGGGTGGACAAAAGCAACGTCTTTGCATCGCGCGTGCCTTGCTTAGGAAACCGAAAATCCTTATCCTTGACGACAGTACCAGTGCCGTCGATACGCGCACGGATGCGATGATAAGACAGGCGTTCAAGGAAGAGATTCCCGATACGACCAAGATTATTATCGCTCAACGCGTCGCCTCCGTCGAACACGCGGACAAAATCCTCATTATGGACGGTGGCAAGATCGTCGCCTGTGGCAATCATGAGACGCTGATGCAAGAGAGCGACATCTATCGCGAGACGTACGAGGTGCAGACCAAGGGCAAAAATAGCGAAGGAGGTGAGGCGTAATGGCTGACGAAAAAACCTTCGAGCAAAAACCTCGCGCCATCAAGCCCATGCGTGGCGGACGCGGTATGCCCGTTCCTAAAGGAATGATTAAAAAGGGCACGCTGGGAAGATTGTTAAAGACGGCGTTCAAGTACTATCCTTGGCAGATTGTTATCGTAATCGTATGCATCTTAATCAGTTCGTCGGGGAGTTTGATATCTTCCCTGTTTATGAACACGCTCATCGATACCATTATCCCCAAAGGGATAGCGCAGGGTTTTGAGGCGGCGGCGTGGGATCTTACCGCGCTTATCCTTTTGATGGGCGGGATGTACGGCATCGTCGTCCTCGCCACCTTCTTCTACAATCGACTGATGGCGACGATTACGCAAGGGCTCTTGTATCGCCTGCGTACGGAGATGTTCGCCAAGATGCAGACCCTCCCTATCAAGTATTTCGATACGCACGCCCACGGCGAAATTATGAGTACGTATACCAACGATACGGACGCCACTCGCCAGTTGATCGGGCAGAGTATCCCGTCCCTTTTAAGCAACGTTTTGACGCTGGTCATCTCTATCTGCGTGATGCTGACGTTCAGTTTCTGGCTTTCCCTAGTCGTGGCGGTATCTACGGTGCTGATGTTCTTCGTCGTCAAGAAAATCGGCGGTAGGAGTGCGAAATATATGATTGCGCAACAGACCTCGCTGGCAAAAGAAGAAGGTTTCGTTGAGGAAATGATTAAAGGCCAAAAGGTCGTCAAAGTCTTCACGCACGAGGACGAGGCGAAAGAGAAATTCGACGAATACAACGAAAAACTTTTTTCCGACAGCAAAAAGGCGCATATTTTCGGCAATGTATTAGGGCCGATTATCGGCAACATCGGCAACTTCAACTACGTCTTTTTGACCATTTTCGGCGGCTTGTTTATGTTGACGGGCTGGACCAACTACGGGTTTAACAACGTCTTTGTGGGCGGGGGCTTGGTGACGGTTGGCGTCATCGTACCTTTCCTCGGTATGTCTAGGAACTTCTCGATGATTATCAACCAAATCTCGCAGCAAGTCTCGATGATTGCCATGGGGCTTGCGGGCGCGTCGCGCGTGTTTACGCTGATGGACGAGACGCCTGAGACGGACGACGGCTACGTCACCCTCGTCAACGCGAAAGAGGTGGACGGTATCCTCACGGAGACGGAGGAGCGCACGGGCGTTTGGGCGTGGAAACATTACCACAAGGCGGACGACACGACGACGTATACGCGCCTTCGTGGCGATATCGTGATGGATATGGTGGACTTTGGCTACGTGCCTGAAAAACAGGTGCTCACCGACGTCACGCTGTATGCAAAACCTGGTCAAAAAATTGCTTTCGTCGGTGCCACGGGTGCGGGCAAGACGACGATTACCAACCTAATTAACCGATTCTACGACATAGCCGACGGCAAGATTCGCTACGACGGAATCAACGTCAATAAGATTAAAAAGGCGGATTTGCGTAGGTCGCTCGGCATCGTGTTGCAGGACGTCAATCTGTTCACGGGGACGGTCATGGAGAATATCCGCTACGGTAGGTTGGACGCTACGGACGAGGAGTGTATCGAGGCGGCGCGTCTTGCCAACGCGGACGACTTTATCCGTCGTTTGCCCAACGGGTACGAAACTATGCTGACGGGCAACGGCGCCAACCTTTCGCAAGGGCAAAGGCAGTTGCTGTCTATTGCGAGGGCGGCTGTAGCAGACGCGCCTGCGATGATTTTGGACGAGGCGACCTCCTCTATCGACACCCGTACGGAGGCTTTGGTCACGGACGGCATGGACAAATTGATGAAAGGCAGGTCGGTCTTCGTCATCGCGCACAGGCTTTCGACGGTGCGCAACTCCGACGCGATTATGGTGTTGGAAAAAGGCAGGATTATCGAGCGCGGCACTCACGAACAACTCATCGAACAAAAAGGCACCTATTATCAGTTGTATACGGGTGCGTTCGAATTGGAATAACGGCTTATGAACAACGAATTTTTCTCTTTCGAGGTAATCAAAACGGACCCTGAGACGGGTGCGCGGGCAGGGATTCTGCACACGCCGCACGGGGACATCGAAACCCCCGTCTATATGCCCGTCGGTACGCAAGCGACCGTCAAGGGCATGTTCCCGCGTGACTTAAAAGAGGCGGGGTCACAGATTATCTTGGCGAACACCTATCACCTGTATATGCGCCCTGGCGACGAAATCGTCAAGAAGGCAGGCGGATTGCATAAGTTTATGAACTGGGACAGACCTATCCTTACGGATAGCGGTGGGTTCCAAGTCTTCTCGCTTGGCAAACTCAACAAAATTACGGACGACGGGGTGCAATTCTCCTCTGCCGTGGACGGGAGTAGACATTTCTTCACTCCCGAAAAGGCGATGCAGGTGGAGCAAAACCTCGGCGCCGACATCATTATGGCGTTCGACGAATGTAGTGAATACGGCTACGACCATAGGCAGGCGAAGAGTGCGATGCTTAGGACTGCGGCGTTGTTGGAGAGGTGCTACAACTTCCACCAAAAAGAGGAGCAAGCCCTCTTTCCTATCGTGCAGGGGAATATGTATAAAGACCTGCGTTTGGAGAGTTTGGATAGGACGTTGCCCTTCGTCAAACACGGCATTGCCATCGGCGGTCTCTCCGTAGGAGAGCCCAAGCCTCTTATGTACGAGATGCTGGACGTTTTACAGGAAAAATTGCCCACCGACGTGCCTAGATATTTGATGGGCGTCGGCTCGCCCGATTGCCTGATTGAGGGTACGTTGCGCGGGATTGATATGTTCGATTGCGTCTTGGCGACGCGTATCGCAAGGAACGGTACGGCAATGACCTCCAAGGGCAGGGTGGTCGTGCGCAACGGCAAGTTCAAGGAAGATTTTTCCCCGCTTGACGAGGAGTGCGATTGCTATTGCTGTCGCAACTATACGAAGGCGTATCTGCGCCATCTTATCAACACGGGCGAGATGTACGGTGCTATGCTACTCAGCCTGCACAACGTCACCTTTTTGCATAAACTTATGAAAGGGTTGCGACAATCCATCTTGGACGGCAACGTCAAGGAATACGTCAAGAACTTCTACGAAAAGTACGGTGGCGAGGGCAAGTGGTGACGCTTTTTTGATGAAAAGGCTGTGAAAATTTTGCGTTTCGGGCAAAAACGAGCACTTTTTTATCAAAAACGCTTGCAAAAATCGGGAAAAAGTATATAATAGAGATATCAATATTAAGGAGAATGATTATGTTTTTTTGGAATTTATTAACGGGTGGCACGGAAGGCGGTGCTACGACCCCTACGCCGGAGCCTACTTGGTGGGATCAATGGGGCACTTGGATTATCTTTGGTGCGATTGCAATCGTCGTCGTCGTATTTATGATCTTCAGCCGTCGTTCCCAAAAGAAGAGAGAGCAGGAGCAACAGGACACGTTGGACGCTATCCAACCTGGCAATAAGGTCAAGACGATCGGCGGTATCTGCGGTATCGTCGTAGAGGTATGCCCCGAAGACGACACGTTCGTGTTGGAGACGGGTACGGAAGCGAGCGGTAAGTCCTATCTTAAGTTCGACAAGAAAGCCGTTTACCAGACGGATGCAGTAGCGCCCAAGAAGACGGAAAAACCTGCCGAAGAGAAGGTAGAGGCACCCGTTGAAGAAAAGGTGGAAGAGGCTGCTCCCGTAGAAGAAAAAACGGAAGAATAATTAAAAATTAGGATAATGTCAAAGCCCTGCGCATAGGATAATGCGGAGGGCTTTTCGTATGAATAAAGAAAATATATCGTCCAACTTCGCCTTTCAGGTCGTGAAGGGGACGGCGGTGGCGTTGCTTGCCAGCCTAATATCGGTGGCAATCTACGCGGTGGTTTTGAAGTGGGTGCCTGCCTCCAACCTCGTAGTGACGATCGTGACGCAGGTATTAAAGAGCGTGGCGCTTGCCGTCGGCGTTTTGCTGTCCGTGCGCGGAGAGAAGGGGTTGATTAAAGGGTGCGTGTGCGGGTTGCTGTTTTCCATGCTCGGTTATCTCACCTTCTCGGCGCTGGGCGGGGGATTCTCGTTGTCGTGGCTGATTTTGGTGGAACTGTTAGTCTTCGTCGCCGTGGGCGGATTGATGGGCGTCGTTGCCGTCAACGTAAAAAAGAGATAATTTCTGCCTATAAAATACGTCGCAATACTGCGTTGTGGCTCGCTTGCATACTATCGGTATGCGCGCTTACCACGCCTTGTCTTGCTTGTATTTTCCTACGGCAGACCTGACTACAAAATACGTCGCAATACTGCGTCGCACTGTGCGCCTTTTCGCTCGTGTACGCATTAGTACACTCCCGTCAAAGGTGCTCGTGCTCCTT
>JAFVXN010000023.1 GCA_017501125.1 Clostridia bacterium | reverse complement strand
GTTGCCATACATAAACTTTCAAAAAGCGAAAGAACCCAACCTCAACAGTATCCAAACACGCTTAAAACGACTCTTTCCGCACCACCACCCTCACGAACTTCGATACACTTTCATAACAAGGTGTAAAGAATCGGGCGTCAATCCCGAAGTGGTTATGATGTGGTCTGGGCATCCTGAAGACAAAGACGTCGTTGCCTCACGGGTAAATCGTGGATACACAGATTTCTCGGACGAATTCCAATTAAAGGAAGCGAAAAAGGTGGACTACTAATCTATAAAATCTAACCTTCCCTTACCCACAATTCAGTAAAACGACCGAGAAGAACTATACAAAAATACACGGTTTTGTGCATAAACAACACAAAACCGTGTATTTTTGGCTGGGGCGAAGTGATTCGAACACCCGAATGACGGAGTCAGAGTCCGTTGCCTTACCGCTTGGCGACGCCCCAATATCTCGTTTCCTTGCGTTATTCTAACAAACTTTTTCTCTTTTGGCAAGCGTTTTTCCCTGTCAGCGAGAAAGTTTTTTGAAAAATCGTCAAAAAAAGCCAGTATGACCTTTTTCACGCGCCTTTTTTGCTGATAGAATATAGAAAATAATCAAGGAGAAAACTTATGCTACTATCCACCTTTCTCGGCAAAAACGTCTATGCCAAAGGGGCGTACAAGGGGACGTGCGACGGCGTCCTACTCGCCAAAAAATCCCGCGCCGTTAGGTATCTTTCCTGCAACAACGGGCGGGCGCACTACTATATCGCCTTTTCGTCCGTCGACTACGCCACGGACGTGATACGATTGAAAAATTTTCATCAGGTCACACCCAAAGGGTGTGAAACGTTCGTCGTCGGGTTGCCCGTATACGACGACGAGGGGCGAAAAATCGGCGCGGCGCAGGATATGGACACGGAAAATCTCGTCGCCGTCGAACTAATCCTGCAAGACGACAGGCGTATCCCCGTCTCACTGATGGGGCCCTGTCACGACGCTATCCTCATCAAAAAAGCCCCGCCTTTCCCTTTGTCGCTGCGTATCCCCTCGCACGCCAAAAAATGGCTACACGAAGGAGAGGCAAAAGAAAAATTCGTCACCAGACGCACCTTATCGTCCGCCGCCAAAAAGGGGAATCTTATCAAATTCACCCTCGCCCTATTGCCCGCCTTAGACGGCGTATTTTGTGGACAACTTTAAGAGCCGCGCGAAGTGGTCGTTGAGTAGGCGCAACTGACCGTTAGTCAGCCTTTCTTCATAGGCGTAGGCGGTGATTTCGCTGGAAATCCTATCCACCTCCACCCTATCGGCAGGCGAGAGGTCTTTCGCCTTGAGTTTTGTCAACACCCGCCTGACGTAGGGCAACTGGAACGCCTCTTCCGTACGCACCGTGCCCTCCTCTTTTACGCAAAGCGAAGTGCGCAATCTATCGCGCAAATACTCGTTGTCCTTATCAGGCAAAACGAACGCCGACAAACGCGCCTGTGCCTGACGCTGTTTCTTTCTCTCCGCGTGTCGACGTGCTATCTCGAGCGCCGCAAGCAGGACGGGATAGGTCAGCCCAAACGCCGCACAAAAGAGCAAGCCGACCGTGGCGCAAGCCACCCTTCCGCCGTCGCTACAAAGATAGGCGAAAAAGCAGGTACACGCGGTAAAAAAGAAGAAGGCGGAAAGATACCATTCCTTTTTCCCCAGCCGAAGTGCAAGGCAAAAAAAGAGCAAAAAGGCAACGCCGCCAAAAACACACGCGGCGGAGACGGGCAGAGGCAGGCTTTGTTCCAAATCTAAAATAAAGGACATAAAAAACGGCTCCTTGGAAAGGGTTTTTTCTATCTTTCCCCTTACCTGGTAGCCGTTTTTTGCGTTTTTTGTCTAAAATGAGAGAATTTTGTCAAAGGGCGACCTCAAAGGCGCGTGCGATGTTGACGATGACCGTCTCTATCTCCTCTTCACGTCTGCCCGTTATCTTCGACACCGCTTTTTTATAGAGCGCGAGTTGGGGCGCGTAATGCGAGCGCAAATACTGCGCGTCTCGCCCCGAAAACTTATAATCGACGATATACGTCTTCTCTTTGCCCACCGCCAACAGGTCGATAACGCCTTGATACAAAATCTCCGTTTCGTCCCCTTCGAGCGCGTCGCCGTCCTTGCCACGCAAACGTAAATCTTCCGCCACGGGGAGCCCGACCAAGAAGTCTTGTTCCTTGTACAACCGACAGCCTTTCAACCGCGTAAAAATCGGCGCGGAGAGTATCTTGCACAACTGCCCTTCGTCAAGGTAGTCGAAATACCCCTCTTCAAAGGTCCTTTCGCGCCTAAAGAGCGCTATCGAATCGCGCACGGCAGTGCGCATATCGCCCGTGCCGATTTGCTCGAAATCAAAATGTTCCAAAAAGGCGTGGTAGGCAAGACCGCGCAACCTTTTGTCTACGCCTGCCTCTTCCTCTTCGTACTCGTACTCCTCACCCGTATCGGCATCGTCCGTCGCCACGACGTAGGAGAAATCTCCGTCCCTGCGACGCATCAACCCCGTCGCCGAATCCTTGACGGGGATATCGTCCAAATCGGCGTGAGCGTAGCCTTGCGCCAAAGACGACTTAATCGCCAAAACGAGCGAAGGATCCTCGTCGACGGTCGTCGCCGTGCGTTCCGTCTCGTAGACGGGCGAAAAATCCTCGTCGGGATAGACGTATTGATCCCACCTTGAAAAATCGGTAAACGCCTGATAGGAATCGCCGAATCGGGGGTTGGGAATTAGCGTACGCTCCTCAAAGAGCATATGCATGGCGTATTGTGCGCGCGTGGTAGCGACGTAATACACGTTGAGTTCGTCCCGTACCTGCCCCCGTCCTTCCTCGTTGACGTGCAGATTGCGCGCCAGCGTTTGATGATACCTGCGCGTCTGCTCGTCGTAGTAGAAAGGCAACAGCCCGTAGTCGCCGCTGATAAGTACCTCACCGTCGCCGACGGCGTGTAATTTTTTACTCAAATCCATCAAGATAACGACGGGGAATTCCAACCCTTTCGAGGCGTGTATCGTCATCATCTTTATCACGTTCTCACCGCCACTGACGGGCGCCGTAATCGTATAGTCGAGCCGCTTGAGTTTCTCCAAAAATTCGCCCACCGTCATGGGTTCGGGCGTGCAAGCCTCTTCCACGAAGCGATGGATACGGACGAGACAATCGCCGCCGCCCGTTCTAGACAAAAATTTCGTCTCCAACCCGTATTCGGTGAGAAGTTTGTTAATCGTTTCCCCTGCCGTGTGCACCTGCGCGTACAAGCGCATAGTGACAAGCGATAAGAAAAATCTCGTCAGTTTTGACGCAAGCGCGTCGCCACCCTTTTCTTCGTAGCGTCTACACGCGGCGTAAAAACTCTCGTCCCTGCCCCTCTCTACCGACGACGCGGCAATGCGGATAGAGGCAAGGTCCTGATTGGTCAACCCCTGTACGGCAATCAACGCCGAACAAAGGGGGATATCCTGACGCTCGTTGTCGAGCAAGGAAAGCAAATCGATGAGCGTCCTGATTTCGGGGAAGTTGCATACGTTCTGCGTTTCGCCACCGACGGTGGGGATTTCCTCCTCCGCAAGTGCCGCCGCAAGATTCGCCACCTCCGTATCCATACCGCGATAGAGGACGGCGATATCCCCGTAGTTCACCTTCTTATAACGCTTATCCTCGTCCGCCTCTTTGATGTCGAACCACCGCCCGTATTTGACCTCGCGACGAATGATATCGAGCACCTTTTTCACCTGTGCAGAATGGCGTTTTTTGCCCTTTTTCTTGCCCGTCTTGACGGAATATATTCCGTCAATCTCTTCCTTTTCCTTCTTTTCGTCCGTCTTCCAAAAATAGACGCGGACACGACCTTTAGCCGGCTTTCCGTCCTTGTCGACGTACAGTCCGCCCGTCTGCATCGGCACGTAATCGGTGCCTACCTCCGCCTCTTGCATCATAGTGGAAAACTGGGCGTTGACGGCGTCTAAAATTTCCGTAGCGCTACGGAAATTATGGGGCAAATCAAGGGCGTTGTGTCCCTCTTTTTTATACGATGCCTCCTTCTCGATGAACAGTTCCGACCTGCTACCGCGGAAGGCGTAAATCGCCTGTTTGACGTCGCCGACGAGGAACAAATCCTTCCCCCCTACCAAAGACAGCAACTTTTCCTGTACCATGTTGACGTCTTGGTATTCGTCCACGAAAACGTAGGCGTATCTATCTTTGAGTTCCGCCTGAATCTCCTCTTTTTGCAAAAGTTTTAAGGCGAAATGCTCCAAGTCCGCATAGTCGAGCACGTCCTTTTCCGCCTTGATTTTTGCGTACTTTTCGTCCAAAAGCAAGAGGTATTTTGCCAGCGATTTCGCCGTCTTCATAGACGAGGCAAACCACGCGTATTCCTCCTCTTTCGCCTGCACGGCAAGGAGGGTCTTTTGTATCTCCTTGACCTCTAACACGAGCCCTTTGACACGCTGGATATGCAAGGCTATCTCTTCGGGCGTCACCCCTGCCTTCACGCTCTGGCTGGGGGGGAAAGTTCTCTCTGCGATTGCTACGCAATCGAAGTAGTCCTTTCTCGCCAGCAAATCTGCCAGATATTCCGTCGCGGCAAGGATAACTTTTTTGGATTGCTCGCATTTTTTCTGCGTATCAAAGAAGGCGAGTTCCTCGCCGAACTTCGCGTAATAATAGTCGCAACGCGCGTGCAAATCGGCAAGCAAGCGGCGACATATCGTATCGAATTTTTCCTTGCTATCGTCGCCACAAGAGGACAAATACGCCCGATAATCGTCGCGGCTCCTAAGAGCGGAGTAGCACGAGGAAAGCATTTGTCTAAGCGCCGTATCCTTCTTCTTTTTGTAGTAGAGGGAAACCAAGCGCATAAGATCGCTATCCCCTGCCGCGTACCCTTCCGCAAACGCCTCGTCCAGCGCCGCCGCAAACAGCGTTTTGCCGTCCGCGTCATTGTCCGCTACGATGGAAAAGGTATTGCTAACCTCGCCCTCGCAAAAGTTTTGGCGCAGAAGTTTTGCACAGAAGGAGTGTATGGTGCAAATATCT
This sequence comes from Clostridia bacterium, assembly GCA_017501125.1. Classification (GTDB taxonomy): domain Bacteria; phylum Bacillota; class Clostridia; order Christensenellales; family Borkfalkiaceae; genus Scatosoma. Next base: position 1,369 of record JAFVXN010000023.1, on the reverse strand, counting down.
GCCGTCGCCACGAAGGAAAGTTGGGCTTTTAAGAAATCTCTTTGCGCCCTGTCCGTCCCTTTGTCGTTGATTTTTTCAATGAGTTTTTCGCGCAATTTTTCCTTCATCTGCGCGGCGGCTTTCTTGGTGAAGGTGACCGCCAAAATTCGCTCGACCTCTACCCCCGAAAGAATGATGCCGATGATTTTTTCGATCATAACCGTCGTCTTACCGCTACCTGCGGAGGCGGAGACGATAGTCTTGCCCACCGCGTCGATTGCCGCCTGTTGCTGAGGCTTATACTTCGGCATCGCTATCCCCCTCCTTTACCTTACGGACGACGTCGACGATCCCTTTGACGTCTACGCCCGTCTCCTTTCTAACCGATTGACTAGCGCAATCGTATCCGCACGCGCCACGCATTTTGCAATAGTCGCATACCCCCTCGTAGGGGTTGGCGACGACGTTGCCTTCCGCAATCTCCTTTCGTGCCTGTGCCGCAACCATGGGCGCGTAATCGAGGAACGCCTCGAAATCCGCCCCCGACATCACCGCCGCCGTCTTGTTGTCACCCAACTTCGCATCGAAATAGTCGCTCTTCTTCTCGGCGCAAATATCCCTATCCGCACTCCTAAGCGACGCCTCGTCGCCGTTGATGAAACCTTTGAGTTTGTAGGACGCGCCCTCTTTTTTGAAATCGCGCTGGGTGGGGAAATAGAAGATGCCCATCGGTTTTTTATCCCCTTTGAGCGCGGACATGTACAGTTGCATCTGCAACTTTTTACCCACGTAATAACTAACGGGCGTCACGTCTATCGTGCCCGTCTTATAATCGACGATACGCACATACTCGTCGTTGCTGTCCACCCTGTCCACCTTGCCTCTTACCGTCTCGGTGCGGACGTCTTTCTCCGCCTGTACCTTATCGAAAGCGGAATTTTTAATCTGTCTATACACGACCCCTGCCGCCGCAACGCTCTCGTCCAGTAGCGTCTTTTGCAGGTAGGCGTTGGATGCGTTGCTATCGTCCAGCGCAAAGCGAGGGTCGGCAAACAGCCTCTCCCCTTCCGCCTGTGCAAGTGCCAAAAACGCCCCTTCGTCCGCGCAGGTATCCATACCCTTGACCGCCGCCTCCAAAACGGCGTGTACGAAACTGCCCGTATCCACGGCTAGAAGTTCCGTCTCCTGCCTCTCTTTTAGACGCAAGCCCCGCTCGGCAAACATCTTGAATGGGCAAGCAAAATACGCCTCTAGCGCAGTGGGCGAAATCGCCTCGCCGTGAAAAAACAGTTGTTTTGCGTTGTCTATCTCGCCACTGACCTGCTCCTCTTCTCCGTACAGCCCCATCTCGCGCAAAGCCGCGGCAAGAGAGGCGTAGGTGCGCTTGTCC
>JAFVXN010000022.1 GCA_017501125.1 Clostridia bacterium | reverse complement strand
CAGGTGACGGACACCCAAATCATCGACTCGTCGCAGTGTCGCTACGAAGGCAGATTATGTGAGAGGGAGATGGACCTTTGGCGCCCTGAAAAGATAGAGGAGCGAATGGGCAGATACCTTCGCGGCGCGGTGGAGAAATCCGCCCCCGATATGCTCGTGCATACGGGCGATTTTTCGTATGGGGAATTCGACGACAAAGGCACCTCGTTTGAAAGGCATATCGAGATGATGGACGCCTTCAAAAAACCTTGGTGCTTGGCTTTCGGCAATCACGAAAGGGAGACGAATAAAGGGACAAGATACCTTTGTGACAAATTAGAGAATTGTCAGTACGGCTTGTTCAAGGGCGAGAACGGCGTTGACGGCGTAAGATGTGAATGTGACGGCAATTATAGCGTGCTGTTAAGACGAGGAGAAAAAGCGGTGGCGATGCTCTATTTTTTGGATAGCGGCGTTGGCAACGACGTTAATCCCGCGGGCGTATACGACGGGCAAAAACGCTGGCTGAGATCGCAGGCTGAGGCGGTTAAAGGCGTACCTGCCTATGCCTTTTTCCATATCCCCCCTGCCTGTGTCGAGAAAAAACTGGAAAAATACGGCTATCAAAAGGAGGGGTTCACGCCCTACGAGATTCCGTCCAACGAGGATGGCGACGTAGGTTTCGTCGGCGAATGGGGACACCCCAATCTGTATATTGACCGCGACGGTAGTCTAATGGCGTTGTTTGAAGAGATAGGGGTAAGGCGCGTTTTTACGGGGCATATCCATAAGCACGCTTTCACGCTTCGCTGTGGCAGTATCTTGGTGACGCACGGCGTTAAGACGGGTGAATACGACTCTCACGATAAGGGGCACTTGGGCGGAACGCTTTTGATTATAGGCGAAGACGGCTGCTCTAAGGTGGAGGATGTTATCGTAAAGTAGGCTTTAACAATTTATAAAAAAGTAAATATCGGCAGGGAAAAGCGTTGACTTTTGCCTGCCGATTTGTTATAATGTTTGCGTTATATCGAGGTGTAGCGCAGTTGGTAGCGCGCAGCGTTCGGGACGCTGAGGTCGCAAGTTCGAACCTTGTCACCTCGACCAAAAAAATCGAGTAGGGTTTACCTGCTCGATTTTTTTAATATACGAATCCAAGCCCTGTGCTTGGATTCTTTTAATTTAGACGTGGTAATTACAATACTGCTTTGATGGCGGCGAGCAGGTCGTCGTACTCCTCAAAGGCAGGCAACTGAGGATAGTCGGCTTTGATTTTTTCCGTGCTGCGGAAGAGGAACCCAGCCTTGCTAGCGAGTATCATGCCGAGGTCGTTATAACTGTCGCCCGAGGCGATGGTCTCGAACCCTACCGATTGCAACGCCTTGACGGTAGACAGTTTGGATTGCTCACAGCGCATCTTAAAGCCCGTGATTTCGCCGTTCTCAGCGACTTCCAGCGTATTGCAGAAAATAGTGGGTTGGCCGAGTTTTTTCATAAGGGGCGCGGCGAATTGCGTAAAGGTATCGCTGATGATAATCGTCTGCGTCGTCGCACGGAGTTCGTCGAGGAATTCTTTTGCGCCGGGCAAAGGATCGATTTTAGCGATAGTGTCTTGGATTTCTTTGAGACCGAGACCGTGTTCTTTCAAGATGCCGATGCGCCATTTCATCAACTTGTCGTAATCGGGCTCGTCGCGCGTGGTGCGTTTGAGTTCGGGGATACCGCTTGCTTCGGCGAAAGCGATCCAGATTTCAGGGACGAGGACCCCTTCGAGGTCGAGACATACGACGTTAAGATTGCTCATAATATTTTCTCCTTGAGGTAAAAAGGTTGTTTACTATCAGTTATTATACAGCGCACTTTTCAAAAAGTCAATACAATTGAGGTGCGGTAATAAAAATTGCGCCTTGACAAAACCGAAAAAAGTGGTATACTGGATAGGTCGAAGCGAGATTAAAAAGGAGGGGAGACAATGGAAGAAAAGGTGGACGTAATGGAGACGCCGTCTAATACGGCGACGGAGGCAACCGTAGTCCCGTCTTTAGAAGAGGTGCAAGAAGGGCGGTCGCCCGAGACGCCCCAAAGGAAACCTTCCGTATTTATTAAATACCTGCCTGCGTTCGTAGTGGGCGGATTTGCGCTGATCGTGGTCGGCGTAGTGGTGGCAATCTTGTTGCAACTGCTGTAAGAGGCAAGAAGAAACCCTGTCGTGTGACAGGGTTTTGTTTTTTAGCCGTTGTAGTTGTATTCGACTTCTTCTTTGATTTCGTCGAGCATCTTAGGCACGTCCTTATATTGAGGATCTTTGCCGATCTTGGAGTCGCTGTCCATAATCGCTTTCATCTTTTTCAAAGCGTAGTAAGCGACCTGATAACTCTTTGCACCGTACATCGCTTTAGCGAACTGGAAAAGTCTCCAAGGATTTTCTTCCAGTTTAGCGACTTGTTGTTTGACTTCTTCGGATACGGCGATTTCTTCTTCAACCTTAGGTTCGGGTTTCTTTTTAGGAGCCGCCTTTTTCTTAGGAGCCGCTTTCTTTACTTCCTTTTTAGGCTCTTCCTTCTTTTCTTCTTTCTTGGGTTCAGCCTTTTTCTTAGGATCCGCCTTTTTTACTTCTTTTTTATGCTCTTCATTCTTTTCTTCCTTTTTAGGAGCCGCCTTCTTCT
>JAFVXN010000005.1 GCA_017501125.1 Clostridia bacterium | reverse complement strand
GAGTGCATTGATTGTGGAGAGTGTGAGATGTGCGATTTGATTCCTACAAAAGTTTGCGACAATTGTGGTAAATGCATCAACTTTCAGGATGTTGCTTCTATAAAAATTGAAAAAATTTATATGAATCCCGACGAATACGAGGATTAAAAAAGGCCTTCAACTCAATTGAAGGCTTTTTCTTATGATAAAAACGAGATAAATTGATCGGCGTATCGGGTGGGAATTACGGCGGAGACTTGTATGCCGTCGTCCGTATAGGCAACGCTTCTTTCAATGATGAGTTTTTTCAATTTTGCATATTCGTCCATACGAAGATAGGGGACGTGCAATTCTCTAAGGAGAAAATCATTTTGAAAAAATGCAAAAATTTCTCGTTTTAATTGTTCGATTCCTTTGTTTTCCTTGGCAGAAATTGGCACGCTTCCTTGCGGAAAGCAGGAAAAATCAGTAAGATTTTCACATTTATTGACGGCGACAAGATACGGTGCGTCAAAATTTAACTCGCGTAGCGTCTGCAAAGTGGTTTGCAGTTGCAGATCGTATTCGCCTTGACCATCGCATACGATAATGGCTAAATCACAGTGAAGGGCGCTTTCCAAGGTAGAGTGGAAGGCTTCTATGAGATTATGCGGCAAATCTTGCAAGAATCCTACGGTATCCGTCAATAAAAAAGGGACGTCGTTAATCGTGAAATTGCGTGCAGTCGGGTCGAGTGTGGCGAACAATCCATCATGGACGTATACGTCAGAATCTGCCAGCAAATTCATCAACGTCGATTTTCCAACGTTGGTGTAGCCTACGAGTGCAATCGTTTTTACGTTATCCTTTTTTCGGCGTTCCAATTGAAGGTGACGCCGTTTTTCCATCTCTTTTAGGCGACTTTCGAGATATTTTAAGCGGCCGCGGATATATCGTCTATCCGTCTCGAGTTTTGTTTCCCCTGGACCACGGGTGCCGACGCCACCGCCTAAACGCGATAAGGATTCTCCTTTGCCTTTAAGTCTTGGATATAAATATTTGAGTTGAGCAAGTTCAACTTGCAATTTTCCTTCGCCGCTTTTTGCATTTTTTGCAAAAATATCTAAAATGAGTGTAGTTCTATCAATCACTTTTCGATTGTCGACAGCGGCAGAAATGTTCAAAAGTTGCGATGGGGATAATTCTCCGTTGAAAAGAAGGGTAATTTCGCCAAGTCCGTCCAAAAGGGCGGATAACTCCGCCAATTTTCCCTCACCAACGAAGGTCGCAGGGTTAATTTCGTGGACGTTTTGATAAATTGTGCCAGCATAAGTAGCGCCTGCGCTTTCAATAAGAGCGACGGCTTCCTGTTGCAAAATTTTATATTTTGCCGCATTTTCACGCGTTATCGGCTGAATTATATAGATTTTTTCTAAAAATTCTTCTTGCATTGTTCAATTCTCAATCGTCATCGTCTTTTCTTAACTTGACGACGCCAGCGGCTTTTCTGCGGTTTTCTTCCGTGATAGCGGCGTAGTGTTTTTTGGTTGTATTGACGTCTCGGTGGCCCAAAACGTCGGCTACGATATAGATATCGCCCGTTTCGTTATAAAGTCTCGTGCCGTAGGTGCTACGGAGTTTATGTGGGGTTATTTTTTTTAATGGCGAAACGATTTTACTGTATTTTTTGACTAAAATCTCGACAGTGCGTACGTTGATGCGCTTGTATTGCATGGATAAAAAGAAGGCGTGTTCGCCTGCAGGGACTTTTGTGTCGGCTGATTTTTCCTGAATATAGTCTTGAAGGGCATACTTTACTTCGTCGGAAAAGTACAAAATGGCGTGATTGCCGCCTTTTCTCACGACGATAAAGGAATTATCGGCAAAATTAAAACTTTCGTTATCAAGACCAACTAATTCGCTGATACGGATACCTGTTCCCAAGAAAAGAGAGATGATAGCGGTGTCGCGTATCGCAGTTTTTGCGTGATAGTTGGCTGCGTGCCTAGAAAGTCCGCTGCCGCTTTCCGTGACACCAATCAATTCGGAGACCTCGTCGGATTCTAAGCGCAAAATTTCCTTGTCGTGCAACTTTGGCGTGGCGACTTTGGCAGAATTGTCAACGGATATCATGCCTTTGCTAAAAAAGTATTTGAACATCGCGCGTACCGCGGACAATTTTCTCGCTTTTGCGCGCTCGTCGCAAGAGAGCAGTTTGTCGCGGAAACGATAGTGGGAAAGATAACTTAAAAAAAGTTCGACGTCGTTGTGGACAACGCTTTCAAGATTTTCAAGCGTCAAATCCTTGACGTCTTGCCCCTTAAACTTTCTTTTGCATAAAAAATCGAAGAAAATCCGCAGATCGTAGGCGTATTTTAAGCGGGTTTGGCAACTTGTCCTAGACTCAATCCCGATAAAATAGTCCTCGCAAAAGGGTGGAAGTTCCTCTAACAGTAAGGCGATTTTGTCTAAATCTT
>JAFVXN010000004.1 GCA_017501125.1 Clostridia bacterium | reverse complement strand
TTGAAAACATATCCAACCGCTAGCCGAGCCCCACATATATCTTTTCCTTAATTTATTACGAATTTCCTTCATTTCTCCCATAAATATTAACCTCATATAAATATTTGAAAAAATCGCTCAACAATAGTGTGTCGAGCGATTTTATTAATTAGTAGCAAAGAACCCTGATGACACCGTCGATGGCACTAATCGTCTCAACGACTTTTGCCGAAGCGGGCATCGTCGTCTCCAAAATCGTGTAGGCAACTTCGCCTTTGGAGCCGCTTGCCATATTCTCGATGTTGATACCCTCTTGCGAGAACGCCGCCGTCATAGGCGAGAGCATATTGGGCACGTTCTTGTGCATAACGCATACTCTTGCGCAAGATGCGTGAGGCAAGGATACGTTGGGGAAGTTGACGGAGTTGACGATGTTGCCGTTGGTGAGGTAATCGTCTAATTGTTTCGCCGCCATAACCGCACAGTGGTCTTCCGACTCGTACGTAGAAGCACCAAGGTGAGGGATATTGACGATACCGTCTACCCCGATCGTCTCTTCGCTGGGGAAGTCGGTGACGTATTTTGCAACTCTACCTGCTGCAATCGCCGCCTTCATATCCGCCGCGTTGACCAAATCGCCACGGGCAAGGTTGATGATGCGAACGCCGTCTTTCATCATCGAAAGGGTCTTTTCGTTGATAATATGCTTGGTTTGGGGGGTAGCAGGTACGTGCAAAGTGATATAATCGCAGGTGCGGAAAATCTCTTCGAACGTCGCCGCTTGTTTGATGGAAGGAGCCAAACTCCAAGCCGCACGAGCCGTGATGTAGGGGTCGCAACCGACGACTTCCATACCCAGTGCGTTGGCTGCGTTAGCCACCATACCGCCGATAGCACCGAGACCGATAACGCCGAGCGTCTTACCGAGCAATTCGTTGCCGACGAAGGCACTCTTGCCCGATTCCACCGCTTTTGCTACGTCCGCGTTGCCTTTAAGGGTGTTCGCAAAAGCCACGCCGCCGACGACGTCACGAGCCGCCAAAACGAGGGCGCATACCGCAAGTTCCTTAACGCCGTTGGCGTTGGCACCAGGGGTATTGAAAACCACTACGCCTTCTTGGGTGCATTTGTCAACGGGAATATTGTTAACGCCTGCGCCGGCACGGGCAATCGCGCGAAGATTCTTCGGGAATTCCATTTCGTGCAACTTGGCAGAACGGACCATAATCGCGTCGGGATTATCAAAATTCTCGCCGAGGACGTACTTGTCGCCGCTAAGACAATCGGTACCGACCTTGGCAATCTTATTCATCAACTTAACTTGTTTCATCTCTTTCTCCTTAAAAATTTACGCTTTGGGATTCTCCGCCGCGAATTTTTTCATAAACTCTACGAGTTTTTCTACCCCTTCGTAGGGCATTGCGTTGTAGATAGACGCACGCATACCGCCGACCGAACGGTGACCTTTCAAGTTCTTAAGACCTGCCGCCGCAGCCTGAGAAGCGAATTTTTTGTCGAGGTCTGCGTCGCCCGTCACGAAGGTCACGTTCATCATAGAACGGCTCTCTTTTTGTACGGGTGCAGTATAATAGGATTGAGAATCCAAATAGTCGTACAAAAGTTTCGCCTTCTTTTCGTTGAGTTCCTTCATCTTTTCAAGGCCACCCAAACTTTCAATCCATTCGTATACGAGTTTTGCAATATAAATCGCATACGTAGGAGGCGTGTTGTACATAGAGTCGTTGTCCGCCATCGTCTTATAGTCGAACATCGTAGGAATGTCTTCTCTCGATTTACCAAGCAAATCTTCTCTTACGATTACAAGCGTCAAGCCAGCGCAGGACATATTCTTTTGCGCACCTGCGTAAATCAAACCAAACTTGGAAACGTCTACGGGTTCGCTCAAAATACAAGAGGACATATCGGCAACAAGAGGAATATCCCCCGTCTCGGGAATATAAGGGAACTTCGTGCCGTAAATGGTATTGTTAAAGCAAATATGTACGTAGTCGGCATCGGGACGGAATGCATCTTTTTCCACGACGGGAACAAAGGTGAAGTTGGCATCCTTAGAAGATGCCACCGCCTTTACGTCACCGTATTTTTGCGCTTCTTTATATGCCTTTGTGGAAAATTGTCCCGATAAGATATAATCAGCTTTTTTACTGCCATTCAACAAATTCAAAGGTACCGCCGCAAACTGCGTTGACGCACCGCCTTGCAAAAACAAAACTTTGTAATTGTCGGGGATAGACATCACTTTACGCAAAAGCGACTCCGCATCGGCAATTATCTTTTCGTAAGCAGGCGAGCGATGGCTCATTTCCATTACGGACGTACCCGTGTCTTGATAACAAAGAATTTCTTTGCCTGCCTTTTCTAAAACCG
>JAFVXN010000021.1 GCA_017501125.1 Clostridia bacterium | reverse complement strand
ATTTGCGCGACGGCACAGGGGTGGATAAAGTACGGCTCGCCCGAGGCGCGCTTTTGCCCCTCGTGCGCTTCTCTCGCATAATAATACGCTTTTATAAGCGTATTACGCCCCTCTTCCTCGCTATATGAATCATTGATTTTAGAAAGGGTCACGTCCATAACCGTTCTCCTACTTTTGCTCTAGTTCCTCTTAAGAAATTTCTTTAATTTTTTGGTACAATTTAGACTCGGAAAGGTCGGTTTTTACACCGCGATAGACGATCAATCTGCCCTCTCCAAAAGCAACCAACCCAAGTTGCTCAAAGACGTGCAACGCAAAGATGAATTGATTTTCTTCAAAGCCGAGAGAATCACAAGCACTCGCCACCTCTTCCGCCGTATTGCCGCTGAGCAAACTCAAATCTTGCTTAAGCGCGGCGTAAATTTTGAGCAGCGTTTCTCGATCTGCATCCAGCCTCTTAAAGGCGTCGTAACCACAAATTTCGCGGTTGTAATAGACGGTTTTGCCTGCCAAGAACGGATAGTTGACCTCTATCGGCTCATCCAAGAAAATCACGTCGCGGAAGCCCGACAAATCGGCGTCAGGCGCAGGCGATACGATAATTGTATTGGACAAATTTCTCGACGACGGATAAAACAAGTCCACCCCGAATTCGTCTAACATTTGGTAGTTTTTAAGATTTTTTCTATCCGATACGACGAGCAGCGTGCCGTACTCACACTCCGAAAGTTTTTGGGCAATCAACGCCTTCGTCTGCTCCGTTTTTAAAGGCACGAATTCCGCTTCCACACCTTCCCCGTCTATCCCTGACAGGGCGTTTTGGAAACATTCTCTATCCACGCATCTGCCCGTCCTACCATCGTAAAGAAGTTCTTTTACGTATCCCTTCACACTCTCTTTGCCACGGAATCTAGAGAGGCTTACGTCGAAAACGATCGTCTTTTTGACGTCGCTTTGCAATATCTTTAAATGCTTCGCCCCTGAAAAATACATAAGGTCTAAATAGTCGCAACGAACGGACAAATGAGGGGAGCAGGGTTTGATTTCACGTGCTTGACAATACCCCGTAGAAAGCGAAAACAAAGGCTTTCTATGCCCTACGCCGTACGGCTCCAATGCGGCAAGTTCTCTTGCGAATTTTTCGGAGAAAGGGGCGTCTATCTCTTCGCTGACGTATATCTTTTGCAAGAAATCGTCCGCCGTATACGTCCTCTTAATCTCCTCGCAAAGCGCTCTTTCCAGAGCCTCGAAATTTTCCGTCTTGACGTTGATACCCGCCGCCTGCGCGTGTCCGCCAAACTCTTCAATATACTCGCCACAATTTTTTAACGCGTTGAAAATATTGACGCTCTCGATACTGCGCGCGCTACCTTTAAGCATATCGCCGTGCTGCACGAACAAAAGAGTAGGACGGCCGAATTCTTCCGCCATACGCGCCGCCACGATCCCGATAAAACCCGCGTTCCAACTTTCGTCCCAAAGCATAATCACGTTGTCGTACGCGCCTTTTGCTTTGAGTTTTTCCTTGGCGGAAAGATACAACTCGTCACAACATTTTTGTCGTTCCGTGTTGTACAGGCAAAGTTTCGTGGCAAGGTCGTACACTTCCGCTTCCCTTTCTGCGATAAACAGGCTAAACGCCGCTTGCGCGTCCCCCATACGCCCTGCCGCGTTGATGCGAGGGGCTAAGGTATAGGCAAGCGTCTGCGCCGTCACACCGTCGTAATTCTTCCCCAAAAGTGCCGCAAAACAGGGACGAGGATTGCGATTAAACAATTTCAAACCCTCCGTCACGATGTCGCGATTTTCCCCCAAAAGAGGCACGCTGTCCGCCACCGTAGCAAGGGTAGCAAAATCCAAGTAGGCATACGCCCTTT
>JAFVXN010000020.1 GCA_017501125.1 Clostridia bacterium | reverse complement strand
CGGCGACTTGTACGTATCGCCCCCATTTAACGGCGTCGCTTTTTCCGTGCAATAACGTCTTTAGAAGGGTGCTTTTGCCCGTTCCGTTCTCGCCGACGACGGCGCATTTTTCACCGCGACGCACCTCGAAGGATGCGTCGGAGAGTAATTTTTTCTCCCCAGCGTACAGATTTAGCCCGTCCGCTTGCAAGACGACCTCCGCAGGTCGCTGTGAAAAGACGAAACGGAATTTTGGTGGGGTAGGCGGCAGGGGCGGCTTTTCAATCAAAGTCATTTTTTCCAACTTTTTGATGCGGTCCTGTGCCGATTTTGCTTTGCTTGCCTTATACAGATTCCTATCCACGAAATCTTGCAGGTGTGCGCGCTCCTCTCGTTGCTTTTCGTACTCTTTTAGAAGGAAGGCGACGCGCTCGGCTTTTAGCAGTTTATACTTCGTATAATTGCCCTTGTAGGAGACGAGACGTTTGTTCTCAATCTCGAAGATAACGCCCACGATTCTATCCAGAAAATATCTATCGTGAGAGACGAGTAAAATGGCGCCTTTGTAGGTCGAAAGGTAGTCTTCTAACCAAAATAGCGTCTTGATGTCGAGGTGGTTGGTCGGCTCGTCGAGGACGAGTAGGTCGGGGGCTTGCAGAAGGAGTTTGCAAAGGTTCAGCCTCGTCTTTTCTCCGCCTGAGAGGGTAGCCACGTTCTGGTCGTACGCCGTCTCAAAACCCATACCGTTGAGGACGGTGCGGACGCGTACCTCGTAGTTATAACTGTCGCGCGCCGCGATTTTTTTATTGAGATGTTCGTATCGCGACGACAGCGCGTTATAGTCCTTGCTCCCTTCCTGCGTAGTGGCGATTAAGGACTCCACCTTTCTCAATTCCTCTATCGCTTTTTTGTCCTCGTCAAAGACGGCGTACATTTCTTCCAAGACGGTGTTTTTGCCGTCGTAGCCACCGCTTTGCGCGAGGTAGCCGATCGTAGCGCCGTTTTTGACGAATAGGCTACCCGTGGTCGGGGTGAGTTGTCCTAATATGAGCCGTAAAAGGGTGGTTTTCCCTTCGCCGTTTCCGCCGATGAGCCCGACCCTGTCCCCTTCGTTTATGCAAAAATCAACGCTCTCGAACAGCGTTTCGTCCAGATACCCGAAGGCTAAATTTTTTGCGTCAATCAACATATGTCCTACCCCGCATAGCCCCTTAAAAAAGAGAAATCGTCGCCCGTATGCGTCAAGGGGCATATTTGCTTTTTTGCAAGTGCGTATGCCCGCATACAAAATGTCGCAAACTGACGATATATGGAAAAAAGAGAAAAATACTTAAAAAGGATACGCCGCTGGGAGGAGGAATTCTCCTACGCCTCGCCGAAGCGCGCGGCTGAGTTAACGGGCAAAATCGCCCGTTTGAAGACTAGATTCTAAAAATCCCAAGAGGGGATATATTTTTCGCCTTTAGAGGTGCGCTCCTGTGCGAAGAGATTGCCGATGCCGAGTTCTTCCGCGTAGGCGAGTACGGTGGCGTATTCCCTTGCCGTGACGCCACGGTTAAGTTCGGGGAATTTTTCCACGTCGCCGAAAGGGGTGTACTGACTCATAAGGCTTAAGTACCCTTTGTCGCCGACGTTTTTGGAGAACCATCTAAGGATTGCCTTGCTGTCGCCCGTGCAAAGGGGCATAACGAGGTGGCGCACGACGAGCCCCGACAGCATCTTGCCGTCCTCGCGCATTTTTAAGGGCTTTTGCGCCATAAAAAGTAGCGCCTTTTCCGCGACGTCAAAGTAATCTTCCTTGCCGAGGTACCGCTTGGAGAGCGCGGAGGAGTAGAACTTGCAGTCGGGCAGATAAATATCGATATATTCGTCGATGGCTTGTAAGGATTCGACTTTGTCGTAGCCGCCGCTGTTGTAGACGATGGGCAGGGCGGGGCGGTAGATTTCGAGCGCCTCGCAAAGGTAAGGGATTACGTGCGAAGGGGTGACGAAAGAGACGTTGTCTGCGCCCATATCTTCGAGCCGCTTAAAAACATCCGTCAACTCGCGAGGGGTGATTTTTTTGCCTCGTTGCGCGCGCGAAACTTCGTAATTTTGGCAGTAGGGACAGCGCAGGTTGCACCCGCCGAAAAAGACGGTGCCGCTACCCTTGTCGAAGGAGATACAGGGCTCCTCAAAGGGGTGCAGGTAATATTTGGCGACGGTCAGTCCGTCTACGCCGCACGCACCCACGCCCTTCATCCTGTCCGCGCCGCACTCCACGGGACACGCCGTACAATTTTGCAAGGCAAAAAGCCCCGATTTCGACAAAATTTTTCCCATAGCGGTATTATAACACGCGCAAAAAAAAATTGCAAGCGCAAAGGCGGGTGGATAATAGTTGACAAAGTCAAAAATTACGGCTATAATACTCGTGAAAGAATAACCAAAGAAAAGAGGAAACAATCGTGAAGAAGTTTTTTACTAGCGAAAGTGTGACCGAAGGTCATCCCGATAAAGTCTGCGACAATATCTCCGACGGGATTTTGGACGAAATTTTGCGTCAGGACCCGACGGCTCGCGCGGCGATAGAGTGCGCGGCGGCGTTCGACAAACTCCTGATTATGGGCGAGGTCACGACCAGCGCGAAGGTGGATTACGAAAAGACGGCAAGGGATATTATCCGTAGGATAGGGTACGATTTCGGCACCTTTTCTTACGATACTTGCGAGATTATCACGGCGATTCATCAGCAGTCGGCGGATATTGCCATGGGCGTCAACGCGTCCCTCGAAAAGAAGAGTGGGGAAGGCGCGGACGAGGAAAGTTTGCTCGGCGCAGGCGATCAGGGTATGATGTTTGGCCACGCGTGCAGAGAAACGGAGGAATTGATGCCCCTCTCCATTTCGCTCGCACATCACTTGGCGGCGAAACTCACCGAGGTTAGAAAGGACGGCACCCTGCCTTACCTTCGCCCCGACGGCAAGACGCAGGTGACGGTGGAATACGACGATAAGACGGCAAAGCGCGTCGACACGGTGGTCGTCTCCACTCAGCACGACGACAAAGTCACGCAGGAACAAATCAAAAAGGATATCAAAAAATACGTCATCGACCCCGTCGTCGGCGACAAATGGATGGACGAGAAAACGAAAATCTACATCAACCCCACGGGCAGGTTCGAGATCGGCGGCCCCGAAGGGGATAGCGGCTTGACGGGCAGAAAGATTATCGTCGATACCTACGGCGGCAGATGCGCGCACGGCGGCGGTGCTTTCTCTGGCAAGGACCCCACGAAGGTGGATAGGAGTGCGGCGTATTTTTGTAGGTATATCGCGAAGAATTTGGTGGCGGCAGGGCTTGCCGACGAAGTGGAGATTCAGGTCGCGTACGCCATCGGCGTCGCCAACCCCGTCTCCGTATTCGTGGACACTTTCGGCACGGGCAAGGTAGACGACGAAACCATGGCAGAGATCGTGAAGAAGGAATTCGACCTCCGTCCTTACGCCATTATCAAGACGCTGGGTCTTCGCGCCCCCGTGTACGGAAAGACTGCGGCGTACGGCCACTTTGGCAGGGATGGTTTTGCTTGGGAAAAGACGGACCGCATCACCGACCTCAAAAAATATTTATAATTGTTATCAAGCAAAAAAGACGGTTCTACCGTCTTTTTTTGTTTGCCTGTGCGATTTTTGCCATAAAAGGACAAGGTTTGCGGGTTTTTTTTATAAAAACCCGTCAAAACGCTTTCGTTTTTTGCCGAAATATTGTAAAATAGAAAATGAAATATAATAGGAAAGTGTTTGCCGTGGCAAAAATCCGCCTAAAAAGGGGACGAAAAAGAGACGGAAGGACTTTTCTTAACGATTAGTAGGAGTGACTATGGGACTTATCAGTTTTTTAATGGGTACTGATGCGAGAAGAAGTTTGAAAAAACTTGAGAAGATGGCGGACAAAGTCGAGGCTTTGGAAGAGAAATACGCCGCGATGGACGACGTGACCTTGAAGGCGCAGACCGGTATGTTGAAGGCGCGCTTGGAAGGGGGCGAAACGCTGGACGATATCCTGTACGACGCTTTTGCGGCGCTCAGGGAGGCGGCGTGGCGTGTGCTTGAGATGAAACACTTCCGCGTGCAAATTATCGGTGGTATCTGTCTGCATCAGGGGCGTATCGCAGAGATGCGCACGGGTGAAGGTAAGACGCTCGTCTCCACCTTGCCTGCCTACCTGAACGCGCTCTCGGGAAAGAGCGTCCACGTCGTCACGGTCAACGACTACCTTGCAAAGCGTGACGCGGAGTGGATGGGGAAGGTGCATAAGTTTATGGGTCTTACCGTCGGTTGCGTCGTGCCAGGTATGAGCGACGACGACAAGCGCGCGGCGTATAAGTGCGACATCGTCTACGGCACCAACAACGAATTCGGTTTCGACTATCTCCGTGATAACTTGAAGACGGATATTTCCAAGATGGTTCAGCGCGATCTGACCTTTGCAATCGTCGACGAGGTCGACTCTATCTTGATAGACGAAGCGCGTACCCCCTTGATTATCTCTGGTCAGGGCGAAAAATCCTCCGATTTGTACGTGCAGGTGGATAAATTCGTGCGGACGATTTCGGGGGGATTCGACGACGAACTCAAGGACGAGGAAGACGCGGCGATTCGCAATAAGAAGGACAAGAAAAAGAAGAAAAAGGTCGTGGACGACGAAGACGAGGATTACGTCGACTACACCAAGATGACCCTCGAAGAACAAGCCAATTACGAAGCGGAACTGGCGGAAAAGAAGGCGGCGGCGGAACTGGCGTCTCCCGAAGGGAAGATGGCGATGGCGGCAAGCCGTGACTGGGACTATATCGTCAACCGTCAGGATAAGACGGTACAACTGACGGATAGCGGCGCCAAGAAAGCGGAGAGATTTTTCCGTATCGACAACATTGCGGAACTCGCCCACGCCGACCTCAACCACCACATTCAGCAAGCCCTCAAGGCGCATAAACTTTTCCACCTCAACGAGGACTATATCGTCAACGACGGCGAGGTTATTATCGTCGACGAATTCACGGGACGTCTTATGGTCGGCCGTCGTTATTCGGACGGGTTGCACCAAGCCATCGAGGCAAAAGAAGGGGTGGAGGTACGCAGCGAGAACAAGACGTACGCAACCGTCACTTTCCAGAACTATTTCCGTCTGTATAAGAAACTGTCGGGTATGACGGGTACGGCGAAGACGGAGGAGGCGGAATTCAGGACCATTTACTCCCTCGACGTAGTCGAGATTCCCACCAACCGTCCTATCAAGCGTATTGACTTGCCCGATATGCTCTATTCCACGGCGGAGGGCAAAAAGCGCGCAATCATCAACGAAATCATCGAAAGACACGAAAGCGGTCAGCCCGTTTTGGTCGGTACCTCTTCGGTTGAGAAGTCGGAGGAACTCGCCCGTCTTTTGAAGAGAAACGGCGTGCAACACAATATCCTCAACGCAAAGAACCACGAGCGTGAAGCAGAGATAGTCGCTCAGGCAGGTAGGCTTGGCGCGGTCACCATCTCCACCAACATGGCAGGTCGTGGTACGGATATTTTGCTGGGTGGCAACCCCGAATATTTGGCGAAGAAACGCCTTCGCGAAGAGGGCGCAAAGCACGAGGATATCGAACTTGCCACCAGTATGTATATCACGGACGTGCCCGAAGAGATAGCGACCCTTCGTGAAAGATATAAAAAGGTCTACGCGCATTTCAAGGCGCAGACGGACGCGGAAAAGGCGGAGGTTATCGAGGCGGGCGGTCTTTGCATCATCGGTACGGAAAGACACGAGTCTCGCCGTATCGACAACCAACTCCGTGGCCGTGCAGGCCGTCAAGGGGATATCGGTATGTCCGTATTCTATCTGTCCTTGGAAGACGAGTTGGTACTCCGTTTCGGCGGCGAGAGAATGAAGACGGCATACGCCTTCTTCAAGATTGACGAGGACACGAGTTTGCAGTCCAAGATGCTCTCGCGCGGCATCGAGAACGCGCAAAGGAATATCGAGGGCAGGAACTTCGGTATCCGTAAGAACGTCTTGCAATACGACGACGTTATGAACACGCAGCGTATCGTCATCTACGAGCAACGTATGAAGGTTCTTCGCGGCGAAAGTATTCACGAACAGGTGCTCGGCTATATCGAGGATTACGTCGTGGATATCGTCAGGGCGACCGTCAACGTCGATCAAATGCCTGAGAAGTGGAGCGAAGTGGAACTCAACGCCGCCTTGGAAGACAAGGTATTGCCCGAAGGGACGAATTACGTCACCCGTGAAAAACTCGTCAAGTGGGACTACGATCTTGCTATCAAACGCATCACGGCTAAGGTGGTGAAGGAATACGAGAAGAAGATTGAAGAACTCAAAGAAATGGGCGTTAATTTCGGCGATATCGAAAGACGCGTGTTGCTTATGACGGTAGATAGAAACTGGATTGACCACATCGACGCGATGGACCAACTCCGCAAGGGGATTTCCCTCCGCGCCTACGGGCAGGTCGACCCCGTCATCTCCTACAAAAAGGAAGGGTACGATATGTTCGACGAAATGGTTCACCGTATCCAGAGGACGACCATCTCCACCTTGTTGAAACTCAAGGTCGAGGTGCGCCCCGCACCTCAAACGGTGCCGACGCAAGCGAGCCCTGCGCAACCTGCCTCCGCGCAGGCGCAACCCGCGCGTAAACCCATCCGCAGACAAATGCCCTCGCCACTGTCTAGCATGTCTTCCTATCAAGCCATGCAAAAGATGAAGGACGCACAGGAGCAAGCGAATAAGAAGGACTAAATCAAGGTATGTTTAAGGCAGACGATTATAGATTGAAAATTCAAGCGATGGACGGGGTACTCAAAGAGGCGGGCTACGCCTTGGATATCGAGCATCTTCGCCCTCGCCTGGAGGAACTTGAAAAGGAACAGCAAAACCCCGAGGTATGGCAGGACCTTGAAAAGTCGGCGAAAATCGGGCGTGAAATCTCTGGACTCCGTGGCAAAATCAACGCGTACGAGCAGGGCGAGACGGCACTCTCCGATGCGCGCGACGTCATCGACCTCATCGAGGAGACGGGCGAGGAAGATTTGATTGCGGAACTGGACGAGATGCTGGCTACGGCGGAAAAGGATATCGAGGATATGCGTATCCGTGCCATTTTGAAGGGACAGTACGACAACCACAACGCGATGCTCACCCTGCACGCAGGCGCAGGCGGTACGGAGGCGTGCGACTGGTGCCAGATGCTGTATCGTATGTACAATCGTTATTGCGAAAAAATGGGCTTTAAGGTCTACGAACTCGACCGCGAGGCAGGGGACGGCGCAGGGTTAAAGAGCGTCGACTTCCGCGTGGAAGGGGAGAACGCTTACGGCTACTTGAAGGCGGAGATGGGGGTGCACCGTTTGGTGCGTATTTCACCCTTTGACGCGAACAAACGTCGTCAAACGTCCTTCTGTTCGCTTGAAGTTATGCCCGAGGTTGAGGACGACGACGAGGTGGAGATTAACGACGACGACATCCGTATCGACATCTACCACTCT
>JAFVXN010000003.1 GCA_017501125.1 Clostridia bacterium | reverse complement strand
CTGCTTGGTGTAGGCGCGGATTTTGTCCCGTTCTTTGCCTTTCAACGTGACCCTGCCCCCGCCTTTTAGGAATTCACCGCCTTCTTTTAGATATTTTTTAGCGAAGTCGTACACCCCCTCTCCCCCGTCGGCGACCTCCGCCTCCGAAAGGATTATCTCGTCCTGCAACCGATAGGCGGCACAGTTGACGTCGCGTCGTCCTTGTACGAATTTTTCAACGAGCGCGACGGTGTCCAAAGAAAAAGCGAGGGTTAGCGCCTTTTGCAATTCCCTCTCGTTTCGCGCGAGGCTGACGCCGATAGACGAACCCTGCCGTGCAGGCTTGACAACGACGGGATATTTTAGCCGTATCTCCACCGTTTTATGTAAAAATTTGCCTCGCTGACGATAATCTTTTTCCGACACGCGCACGTAATCGACGACGGGAATCCCCAGCCCCTTGGCGACGAGTTTCGTCACGATTTTGTCCAAAAACACCCCGCTGGAGAGGCTATCGGGCGAGGCAAGCGGAATCCCTTGCCCCCACGCAAGTGCGCTGACGCCACCGCCTTCTCCCCAACCGCCGTGACAACAGTTAAGCGCAACGTCCACCTTGCCTAGGCATCTCGCCTTTTTGCCGTTTTTGTCCCACGAAAAACACTTGCCCTCGTCGAAAAATATCCGTGAGAACGCCTTATTCGTCCGAAAGGCGTCTATCTCGTACATCGCCGACGAAGTATACGCTAATCCGTCCTCGCCGACGTAGACGGGCAACAGGTCGTAGCCTGCGCCACGCAATACGTTGAGCACGAAAACGCCCGTCAATACGGAGATCTCCCTCTCGCTAGACTTCCCGCCGAAAAACACCGCCACTTTCCGCATAAAAAAACACCTCCGCAATGATTTATTTGCTTTGGTGTTTCTTTTGTTCTTCCGTTGTGTCGCCTATCAATAGACGTCGGGGAGGTCGTTGAGGAAGAGGACGGCGTCGCCTTGTGTCAGTTCCTCTGCCAAGATTCCCTTCGCCTTCTCTAAAGAGAAGACTACGCTCATCTTATCCTTGTCGCCACCTGCCGCCTCGTACGCCTTTTTGACGGGCGCAACCAGCGTGTCGCCGACCAAGATAATCTTATCGAGGTTCGCCGCCGCTAATTTGTTGCCCAACTTTTCGCAGAGCGCCGCCTCCAAAACGCCCGTCTCCACGAGCCCTGGCGTGACGATTATTTTCCGCCCCTCGAATCGGCAAAGCGCGTCGATTGCCTCCATCGCCCCACGCTCGTTGGCGTTGTAGGCGTCATCCAAAATGTAGACGCCGTTTTCCTCAATCAGTTGCAATCTATGCTCGACGGGTTGCAACGCGGCAAGCCCCTTTTCTATCTCTTCTTTCGTCAAGCCCATTTCCTTGGCGAGCATCACGCAAAGCGAAATATTCTCCGCCGAGTGTTTACCCAACAAAGGCACGTCGACGGCGTAGGTTTCCTCGCCGATTGCAAGATTAAATTTCGTACCGTTGAAGAGGAGTTGCAAGTCTTGAATCTCCTCGCCCGTCACAAAGAGCACGGATTCCTTTTGCTCCTTAGTCAACGCGTCGAACTGCGCCGCGATATCCTCTTTTAAGGTAGCGCCGCACACGACTTTCTTCGCACCGCACCTTAAAATCTCGCACTTTTCTTCCTTCACGCC
This sequence comes from Clostridia bacterium, assembly GCA_017501125.1. Taxonomy (GTDB): domain Bacteria; phylum Bacillota; class Clostridia; order Christensenellales; family Borkfalkiaceae; genus Scatosoma. The sequence goes on along the minus strand of JAFVXN010000003.1, from coordinate 3,003 downwards.
GTCTAACGAACGGAAGGTAGCGATGTGTTGGGCGCACACGCCCGTAAAAATCGCGTAGTCGGGTTTGACCGCCTCTGCGAGCACCTTAACGTCACCTTTCTTTCTTGCACCCATCTCGGCGATAAAGACCTGACAATCGTCAAAATCTCCCCCGAAAACCGTCTTTGCAATACCCATGGGCGTATTGAAAGAGGCAGGTGTCGCGCACACGGCGTATTTTTGAGAGAGAATCGTGCGCAAAATCTGCTTGACGCTCGTCTTGCCATAACTGCCGACGATTGCCACCTTCAGCCCTTCCTTTTCGGCAAGTTTTCCCTCTGCTTTCTTAACGAAACGGCGGTTATGCAATCCTTCGAAGGGATAGAGAATTAAGTTGGCGAGCATAAAAATCAAGGGCAATAAGACGGGCAGAATAGCCACGGGCGCATAGCGGAGCAACCCGTACAACCACCGATAATCCCCTGCGTACGCCGACGTGAAATCGAATACGAACGAGCAGACGGCAATCACCGCGTAGGTCACACACGCCACCAAAAGAAAATAGACGGCGACCAGTCTCTTGACCCTCCCCGTATATTTGACGGGCACTTTCAAGACGAATTTGCTATCGACGATACACGCCATCAGCGAAAAGCCCAAGAAGGGCACGGCGGAGATGATTAACGCGTATTCTTCCCCGACGAAGGAAAAGGCGAGCGACGTCACGACTACGGAAAAGGCAAGGAGCAACGTCCAAGAGAGCATGCGCACCATAAAAACGTTCCCTTTCCTGCACAACCAGCGCCCGATTCCGCCACTGCGATATCCTGCCTGTTGTGCCACGCCCGCGAGTTTTAAGGTAGCCACCGTAAAAAAGCACGCGCACACTAGCGCCGAAACAATCCTCAGTAGCATATTCAAGTCAAACATCGTCTAAAAATTCCTCCACCGTTAAATTAAATGCCAAAGGGGATTCCGCAAAGGCGAAATGCCCACCGTCTATTACGCGCAAACGGGCGTCGGGAAAAGCGCGAAGATAGACGCGTGCCTCCGTCATCGGCGTCGTCCTATCCTCTTTGCCTTGCACCAGCAGAACGCGGTTTTGTACGCGCGTAGCGTCCGTGCGCAAGTCCTCGTTCACGATTTTTTTATAACTTTCCTTCATCACGGGCGAAAGGGTACAGTATTCCTTACTGCCGAAATTTTTCTCTGCGAATTTCGGCGCGACCCTTTTGCACAACCGATAGGTCGCCACCTTAATCTTATACCCCAGCCCTTTGGGCTGACGAATCCCCGCCGCGCCCGTTAGAACCATTTTATCCAACTTATCGCCGCGCGTAGAGGCGAATTTCACCGCCACCCTACACCCGAACGAGTGGGCGATAATATGCGGCCGCACCAGCCCCAAACCGTCCATGACCTCGCCTAGCCAATCGGCGTAGTCCGCCACGGAAAAAGGTTCGCGTAAAGGCGGGCTTTGCCCAAACCCCAAAAAATCAATCGCCGTCACCTTGTAAAAACGGGCAAAATAGTTAATCTGCGCCGTAAAAGCCTCTTTGGAAGAAAGATAGCCGTGCAAAAACAAGACGTCCTTCCCACTCCCCTTTTGTAAAAACGAAAAATGCAGATTCCTTTTCGTTTTTTTTGCTCCTTACAACGTTTTTTGCATCACCAAGGCGTCTTCGCCGTCGGCGTAATATTTTTTACGGACGGCAATCTGTGCATAGCCCTTTTTTTCGTAGAGGGTACGGGCTGGCAGATTGCCTACGCGCACCTCCAAAAAGCACGTCGTCGCGCCGTCGCCTTTGGCACTCTTTTCGAACGTCTCCAACAACCTCTCGCCAATCCCTCTTTTTCGATAATCAGGGGATACGGCGACGTTGTAGACCTCCGCCTCCTCAAAGATTACGCTACCTAAAAGATAACCGACGACCTCAGCCTCCTTTTCGCAAACGAACCCTCTCACGAGCGGGATTTCTAGACTGCTCAAAAACATCTCTTTCGTCCACGGGTCTAAAAAGGACGCGTCCTCTATCGGCATAATTTGAGGGAGGTCCTCCACCCTCATCGCCCGTATCATACGCCCTTCTCCAAGTTGAGTTCCGCCGAACTTTTTCGAAGGTAAAGTGCCGTCGGCTCCGCAAAGTTTTCCGCCCTGCCGAGCCTTTCCACCGCCCTTTTCAACCCTTCTAAGGGAGAGACGATCTCCGTCTCGATATCCAGTCGTCTATGTGCCCGCAAGGCATAGCCTTGCGCCACGAAGTCTTCCACCTCGCCTTCGCCAAGATATCGAGGGGCAAGACATACCCCCTCTTTATCGTAGCCACAGGCGTAATAATTGCCGCGAAGGGCGTCTATCAAGCAAAGCGTTTTGCCGTCTACGCCATTATATGCCAACACGTCGAAAGAGGTGATAGGGAGCACGGGTTTCCCCGTCGCCTGCGCAAGCCCTTTCACGGTAGCAATCCCGATGCGAATCCCCGTGAACGAACCAGCCCCCACGACCACCGCAAAAAAATCCAGCGCCGAAAAGGAAAAATCGCCCTCTTTCAAAAGGGCGTCCACCTCCACCATCAACGCCGTGGAGTGTCTCATCGCGCAATCGGGCAGGTATCGGGAAAAAGTCTTCCCGTCCACCCTCGCTACGACGGTCAAATATTCGTTTGCCGTGTCAATCGCAAGGTAGTTCAATAGTCTATCTCTCTTTCGTTTTCGCTCAGTTTTTTGATGGTGATTCTTTTACACCCGTCGGGGAGTAGCGGCGCGATATTCTGCGACCACTCGACGACGCAAACGCCACCCATATCGAAGTAGTCGGCAAGCCCCAAATTCTCCGCCTGCGCCACGTTTTCGATGCGGTAGCAATCGTAATGAAACAGCCTGCCGTCGTAATCGTTCATATACGCATACGTCGGGCTGGTCACCTCTTCCTCGATGCCGAGCCCCTTAGCAAGCCCCTTACAAAAGACGGTTTTGCCTGCACCCATATCCCCGTCGAGCAGCAGGACGTCCCCGCCCCGAAGG
>JAFVXN010000019.1 GCA_017501125.1 Clostridia bacterium | reverse complement strand
TCGCCGTTGATTAAGTTGACGTATGCTACGTATTCCTTATCCTCGAACTTGCATACCGCCTTCAAAACAGGCACGTAGAAAATCTCGTAGGAGCGATTATAAAGTTGTGCTTTCGCGTTCTTTTGAGGGGCGTAAGCCTTTGCCTCCCTCTTCAACGCTTCCGCGCAAGAGGAAAAGGTTTTATGCTTGCACGCAAACAACTCTTCCGGCTGTTTAGGCGAAACCAGCGAAATCGTCTTGATATCCGTCGGGAAGGAATCGGCGCGGAAAAACGCAGGCGCGTTGTGCTGACGGCAAGAGACCGACCTTCTTTCCGTATGATCCGTCTTTTCCCCTTTATTTTTTACCGTCCAAGCGTAATCGACCACCGCACTTTGACGGTAAACGGGGATATATTCCCTTTTCAGCGTAAACGCGTCGTCCTCTTCCACTTTCGCCAAGAAATCCAGATGAATTTCCTTATAGCCGCGCAACTTTTGACGCAAAACGTCCAAAGCAGCCTCGTCGCTATACGCCGCTTCCGGCACTAAATACGCCGTGAAACTTTTAGGCGGTTTATTGTTGAGTTGCGACGTCTCGGGAGCAACCGTTTGTGATTGCGTTTGCTCTGCCGTCACAGCCTTGGGCGGCTGCATATTCAATTGCGGCGCGGTAGCTTGAGAAGCGTCCTCGATGGTAGGCTTCTCATCAACGGGCGTCGTTTTCTTTTTCTTTTCCATATTCCCTCCACGGTTTTATAAAAACCGACTTTGCATCATTATAGCAAGAACGCTATGCTTTGTCAATATATTTTTACGTTTATTCCTCTTCAAACTCTGCTATTTCTACGAGGTTGAAATCGGCGTAAAAAGTACTGCCTTTCCCCTCTTCACTTTCCACGCCGTAATTTAAACCGTGCATCTCCAACACCCTGCGTACAATGGACAAGCCCAACCCCGTCCCACGCACGGGACGCTTATGCGTACCACTTGCGCGGTAGTATCTATTCCAAATATCTTTTTGCTCCTCTTTCGGGATACCAACCCCCGTATCACGCACAGAAAAACGCACTTTCTCGTCCGTCTTTTTGAGGCTAACGTACACCTTTTTATCCTCGCCCGTATAGTTGACGGCGTTGCCGATCAAATTGTGCAAGGCTTGCCCGATTTTAACCCTATCTGCCTCCACCCAGACCTCTTCGTCTACGTCTAGGAAAAACTCGTATCCGTGCGTTTCGCAAAGGCACTCAAACTTTTCCACTTCCTGCCTCGTATACGCGGTCAAATCCAACAATTCTTTTTTCAATCCCGACGTATCGCTTTGCAGTTTCGTTAAATCTAACAAATCTTCCACGAGCGCGGTCAATCGATCCGACTCGGCAATGATGACACCCGCGTGCTTTTCACGCTTTTGCTTGTCGTCACCTGAAATTTCAATAATCATAGAGGCACAGCCCTTAATCATCGTAAGCGGCGTCTTAAAGTCGTGCGAAACGTTGGCAATCAATTCCTTTCTCATCTCGTCCGTCTTAAAAAGTTCCGAGCGCGCAAAGTTGAGCGTATCGGCAAGTTCCGACAACTCCAAGCCGTACTTTTCGCCGTGAAAATCGACGGAGAAGTCCCCTTCTGCAAGCCTCTTTGCCTTGTCTTTTATCTCTCCTAAGGGCTTAGTTATCAACCCCGATACGGCCGCCGCCACTACGAACGCAAGCAGTAATACGAATCCAACGATAAGGAAGGATCTCGTCCCCATCTCTGCCACGATGATATTGATATAAGAGACGTCTTTGGCAATATATAGATACCCGACGTCACCGTCTGCCAACCCCATCGGGCAGACGTAGACAGAATACTCTTCGCTTTGATATAGCGCGTATTTTCCGTTGTCTACCGTTGCGCCTACCTCGGCGATTTTTTGCTCAATCTTTTTAATTTCTTCTTCAAAATTCGTCTTATCGGACACGAAAGAATATTGTGGCACGCCTTCCTTGGTCACGATTGCCACCCCTACGCCGTAATCGGTAGCCAAATCTCGCACGAAATCAGATGCCTCATTTTCATCCTCAGGCATACCCCCTTTCAAGTGATTTTTCACCGCCTGTCCACGCGTCGTCATCTCTGAGGTCGTCTGCTGTTGAAAGGTTTCGCGCAAAACGACTCTCTGCGAAAAAGTGAACAGCAACAGCAACAACAAGCAGAGTGCCGAAATCGCCGCCCAAATTAAAAAGTATAGACTCCTTTTTTTCTTTTCTAAGCGTTTTTCCCGTTTTGCCATACGCCCCCTCAAGCCTCGAATTTGTACCCTAACCCACGCAGAGTTACGATGAATTTTCTGTACTCGCCAAGATTGCTTCTCAGCGTCTTAATATGCGTATCCACCGTCCTATCGTCGCCGTAAAAATCAAAGCCCCATACTTCGTATAAAAGTTTTTCTCGCGACAGGGCAATCCCCTTATTTTTGACGAGATAAAAGAGCAACTCGTACTCCTTGGGAGTAAGCGCCACCGTCTTACCGTCTACGCGGACGTTGCGACCTACCACGTCCACTTCCAGCCCCTCAAAACGGGCTATATCCCTCTCGCCTCCAAAGCCGCTACGCTTGGCAACCGCCTGCACCCTCGCCATTAATTCACGCGGC
>JAFVXN010000216.1 GCA_017501125.1 Clostridia bacterium | reverse complement strand
TCTATATTCTAACCCATCGCGAAAATCGCGCAAGTATCGCTACGCCCCGCCGCCGCAATCGCCTTTTCTTTGGTCGCATAATCCACCGTCTGCAAGCCCTTCATCAACGTGGGGATAGGTTTCATCGCAACTTTCAAGAGGATTTCTTCGCCGTTGCTCATCCCCCCTTCAATGCCACCCGCGCGGTTGGTCGTGCGGTAAAAACCCTTGTCTTCGGCATAGAAAATCTCGTCGTGGACCTCTTTACCGCTCCTTGTCGCCGCCTCGAATCCAAGACCGACCTCCACGCCTTTGACTGCCTGAATACTCATCAAGCCCTGCGCAAGTCTTGCGTCCAGTTTTTCCGCGTACGTCATCACGCCGCCAAAGCCACTTTTTAAGCCCTTGACGCGAATCTCTACCACGCCGCCTGCCGTATCGCCAGCCGCGCGCATCGCCTTGATGCGCTCTACCGCCGCCTCGTCCTTTGCCTTGTCGACGATGCCCGTTTGAGTAGCCTTTGCCGCCGCGAGTTGCTCGAAAGTATATTCCTTATCGTCCACGATATCGAGGACGGATTTTACCCTGCCTGCAATCTCTACGCCGAGGGCGGAAAGATACGCCTTGTACACGCCGCCTGCCGCGACGCGGATAGCCGTCTCTCTTGCCGACGCCCTTTCTAAAATATTCCTCGCGTCCTCTTGCGCGTACTTGATAACGCCCGTCAAATCGGCGTGCCCAGGGCGAACTTTGGTCAGCGCCTTCGCCGACTTCGTCGCCTTATCGCACGCGCCGTCCGACATACACGCCTGCCAGTTGGCGTAGTCTTTGTTGTAGATGCAAAGGGTCACGGGGCTACCCAGCGTTTCGCCGTCCCTGACCCCCGTCAAAATCTCTGCGGCGTCCTTTTCTATCTTCTGTCTACCGCCTCTACCAAAGCCGCTTTGTCTCAATGCTAAATCGGCGTTGATTTTTTCAAGGTCGATCGCAAGATGGGCAGGCAACCCTTCCAGCACCGCCACCAAGGCTTTGCCGTGCGATTCCCCCGCCGTCGTTAAACTCATCTTTGCCATAACTTTTCTCCTTATTGTGCGCTAAACACCATCTTACCGCCAACGTAATCTACGCAGACGCGTTGACCGTTCTTAATCCTACCGATTAGTATCTCTTCGGACAATCTGTCTTCTATTTCCTTACGGACGGCGCGCTTTAACGGCCTTGCGCCGTATTCGCTATCATACCCTTCTTCCACCACCGCGCGGAGTGCCGCCGACGTGACGTAAAGGGATATCCCACGCTGTTCCTTCAAGCGCTTGTACAGCCCGCCGAGTATCTTTTCGGCAACCTGTGTCGCCTCGTCTTTGCTCAAGGGGTGGAATACGATTACGTCGTCTAAGCGGTTTAAGAATTCCGGACGGAATTTCTCTTTCAACGCGCCCGTGATACGCTCCTTCATCTCCTCGTACTCCCCTTCGGGGCTCTTTTGCGCGCCTGCGCCGAACCCGTACACGCCCGTACGCTCCTCCTTGGCTATCGCCGCGCCGACGTTGGAGGTCAAGATGATGACCGTGTTCTTAAAACTGACCGTCCTGCCCTTGCTATCCGTCAGCCTGCCGTCGTCCAAAATCTGCAAAAGCAGATTGAATACGTCGGGGTGCGCCTTTTCGATTTCATCGAACAATACGACGCTGTACGGCTTGGAACGGACCTTGTCCGTCAACTGTCCGCCGTTGTCCTCGTAGCCAGCGTACCCAGGAGGGGCGCCGATAATCTTGGACACCGATTGCTTTTCCATATATTCGCTCATATCAAGACGAATCATCGCGTCTTCCGTCCCAAACAGGAAGGAGGCGAGCGCCTTGCAAAGGTCCGTCTTACCTACCCCAGTAGGTCCCACGAAGATAAAGGAGCCGACGGGTCTGGACGGGTCCTTCAACCCTGCCCTTGCCCTGCGGATTGCCTTGGACAACGCCACCACCCCTTCGTGTTGACCGACGATGCGCTCGTGGAGGGTCTCTTCCATCTTCAAGAGCCTAACGCTCTCTTCTTGCGAAACGTTGCTGAGGGGCACGCCACTACGCGCGCTGACGACGGCGGCGATTTGTTCTTTATTCAGCGCCAGCCTGCCGTCGGGCATCACGCAAAGGGTCTGCGCTTTGGAGAGCGTCTCCAGTTTTACGTCCAACGCTTTCTTGCGCTGCAACAGCGACATTGCACGGGCGTATTCCCCACGCGATTGCGCCTGTTGCCACTCTACGTCCAGCCTATCCCTCTCCTCTTTGGCGTTGACGCTCTCGTCCGAGCCCTTGGAGATGCGTGCCGCACTCGCCGCTTCGTCAATGAGGTCTATCGCCTTGTCGGGCAAAAATCTGTCCGTGATGTAGCGGACGGACAACGTCACCGCCGCCTCAACCGCTTCGTCGGTGATGACGACGCCGTGATGTTGCTCGTATTTACCGCGCAAGCCTTTCAAAATGGCGATTGCGTCCTTTTCGGAAGGCTCCTCCACCAAAACGGGAGTGAAACGACGCTCCAACGCCGCGTC
>JAFVXN010000215.1 GCA_017501125.1 Clostridia bacterium | reverse complement strand
TGTACGCGGTCAATCAGACGGATAACAACGCCTTTATCGTCATGCCTAAGGTGCGTTTGCAACAGACGTGCGATATGGACGTCTGCGGTCAGGCAATCGGGGAGAGCAAGGGCGGTTTCGTCGTAAACGCGTGGGGCGTGTACGCGGGCAAAATCATAGGATAAGGGAAAGGCTACCAAAGATGACGCAAAAAGATTTGCAAGATTTTTTATTGTCGGAAGGGGTGGTTTTTGCGGGCGGCTGCCGTCTGCCTAACTCGCCGATAGCGGGACAATCCTCCCTTTGCTACGCTTTTTCGTTCGGGGTAAAGTTATCCGACGCAGTGTTAAAGTCGATTGATAGCGGACCTTCGTACGCCTATTTTCAGCATTATCGCACCGCTAACGCCTTGCTTGATTCGTTGGCGTTTCGGCTTGCGCAGTTGCTGGAAAAGGAAGGATATTCGGCGTTTCCCGTCGCGGCGAGTCAAAGCCAAGGCAAGGCGAATCCCTACGGCGGCGTTTATCCGCATAAGACGGCGGCAGTGCTGTCGGGGCTTGGATTTGTAGGGAAGAGCGGTTTGTTTTTATCCAAAGATTACGGCAGTAAAGTGCGCTTGGCTACGGTGTTGACGGATATGCCGTTGACTCCCGATTCTCCCGTGATAGACAACGGTTGTGGCGATTGCAAGGCGTGCGTTTCGGCGTGTCCTGCGGGGGCGATTTACGGCACCTTGCCCACGACGGACGGCGAGAGGAATTTTGACGCGGAGAAATGTTCGAAATATATGAAGGAGCATTTCCAAGACGTAGGCAGGGGGAGCGTGTGCGGTATTTGCATCAAAGTTTGCCCAAAGAACAAGTTAAAGTAAAGCCCTTAAAGGGCTTTTTCTTTTTTTGCGATAGATTTTCTCCGTTTTGGCTATACTTGGTAGTATGGGAAAAGTGCGCCTAATTTTTCGAAAGGTAAAAGAGAACTACGATTTGATTTCTGCTAAAAAATACACGACGATTGCAGGTACGCTCGTCTTTTTTTTGATTATGTCCATCGTACCGCTTACCTTTTGGTTGAGTTTACTCTTTGGCAAGTTGCCCGTGGGGAGTGACCAAATTCTTTCCTTGCCCGTTTTTGAGACGGTCAAAGAGATGCTGTTGTATATCCAGAGTGAGGCGGCCTCCGCTACGGACGGCGCGTCCGTGCTGCTACTCGTCACTACCCTCTATTCTGCGACTAATTTGTTTTATCAAATGCGACGGACGGGGGAGATCGTCTACGATTATCGCCTAAGGAGACAGGGGATGAAGATGCGGTTGTACGCACTGGCGCTACTTTTCTTCGTGATGATATTTAGCGTGTTCATCGTGATTTTTTTCACCTTCTTATCCTTCTTGTCGGCGATGCTTTTTTCCAGCGTTGTGGAAAAAATCGTGGATTATCTACTATTGACGGTGGGCGCGTTCGCTTTAATTTTGTTGCTTAACGCTTACGTGTGCCCGTACAAAGTGCCGCTTACGACCTTTTTGCCAGGGACGGCTTTTACCGTCGGTGCGTGGTCGGTTTCCCTCGTCGGCTTTGCCGTGTATTTACGTTTTAGTAGCGTCACGCGCCTGTACGGCGCACTGTCGGCGATTATCGTCTTTTTGTTGTGGCTGTATCTTTTAATGATAGGCTTTGTCGTCGGCGTGGTGCTCAACAGCAAAAGAGTAATCGGGAAAGAACGATTGTATAATTTGTAAAAAACGGAATATACTGTGGCTATGAAAAAGATACGATTGCTTTGCGGTGCGGCGTTTGCCGCGTTGCCGCTTCTTGCCGTCACGGTTAAGACGGACGGGATAAAGGGGATAGCAAAACCCTTTACGGGCACCTACCACGCGGAAAAGGTGCTCTGGGGCAAGGACGAAGTGACGGGTTTGCTCAAAGATTTAACGATTGAACTCACCCCTGAAGGAGATATTAACCTGACCTATAAACAGGGCTTAAAGACCCAAACGCACAACTTTTCCTACAAGGTCGAGGATGGAAAACTGTTCGTCGGGTTAGAGGAAGGGGCAGTGGAAGGTTGGCGCGAGGCAAAATACGAAAAGGGAAAAATTTATCTAACTATGCCTCTCGGGCAAAAAACGCTCAACGCCGTATTCAGCCGTTGATTTGCTGAAAATGCTTGACTTACACCTTTGCGGTTGTTATAATACCGAAGAGGTGTTTTATTATGGCAAGGACGCTATCAAGGCAAGAAGAAATCGAGCGTAGCATCATCACGACCTATCGAAAAGAGATATGGTCGCCTTTTGTGCTTGCCGTTAAAAAATACCGCTTAATCGAGGCGGGGGACAAGATTGCCGTCTGCATTTCAGGCGGAAAAGACAGTATGCTCCTTGCCAAACTCATGCAGCAACTTCATCGTCATAGCGAGGTGCCTTTCGACCTCGTGTTTTTGGTGATGGACCCAGGCTACGCACCGCAAAATAGGGCGAAGATTCTAGAAAACGCGTCCCTATTAGGGGTACCTATCACCCTGTTTGACAGCGACGTTTTTGCGGCGTCGGAGGCGGCGGGGCAGGGCTCGCCTTGCTATCTTTGTGCCCGTATGAGACGGGGACATTTGTATGCGAAGGCAAAGGAGTTGGGCTGCAACAAGATTGCGCTGGGACATCACAAGAGCGACGTCATTGAGACGACCTTGATGGGGATGTTGTACGGTGGGCAAATTCAAGGTATGTTGCCGATGATTAGGAGCACCAACTTTGAAGGGATGTCGCTGATTCGTCCTATGACGTGTATTTTGGAAAGGGATATTGTCCGTTGGAAGAATCATCACGACCTTTCTTTTTTGGCGTGCGCCTGTAAGTTCACGGAAGAGAGCGCGACTGGCGACGTAGAGTTTTCCGCGCGAAAAAGGGTGAAGGAACTGATTGCTTCTTTAGCCGAGGAAAATCCCAACGTGGAGAATAATATTTTTCAAAGTATCCACAACGTCCAGTTGGATACGCTGGTGGAGTACAAGTCGCAAGGTGAAAGACACGACTTTTTAGAAAGATTTAAGGGAGAGGGCGAGGAATAACGCCTTCTCTTTTTGCATACCATAAAGCATGCAAGAACAGACTAAAAACCATAGACTTATTATCGACAACAAGAAAAGCGTAGAGATGACGGGCGTCGAGAGCGTGCTGTCCTTTAACGATACGAAGATTGTCCTTGCCCTTGTGGGCGGTGGCAAGGTGACCGCTACGGGCTCGGGATTAAAAATCGTCGGCTTTTCCAAGGCGGACGGCACCTTTTTGGCGACAGGCGAAATTGCGGGCGTTGCTTACGGCGCAAAATCGCTGATGCAAAAATTTTTCCGCTAGATGGAGACGCAAGGGCAGATTCTCTATTTTTTAGCCTGCGCGCTGATGGGGGTTATCGGTGGCGTAATTTGGCAATTGCTATCTTTTCCAGAAATCTTTTTTCAAAGAAAAAAGAATTTGTATAGGTGGATAGGTTTTGCCGTCGACGTGCTCTTTTTTGTCGCCTTTGGGGTGGTGTGCACACTCGTATCGGCTCACTATTCCTTTCCGTGGCAACGCCCGTATATGTGCGTCGGGTACGCGCTAGGGCTGATAATATCTTCAAAAAGTATGAAAATATTGCTTGATTTTTCAAAAAAAGTGTGTTATAATACTTTCAATAAACTTTCCAAAAGAAGGAAGGGTGCCTCAAAACGAGGCGAGGAGAACGTATGACTGAAGACAAGATGAGGAGAATGGTGACAGGTGGCGTCGTTGCGGCAACGATGTTGATTGTGACGTTGCTTAGTATCCTCGTATACAACATCGTGACCATCTGCGTCCAAAACAACCGCATGGCGGAGTTGGCGGCGGAAGAGGCACGTTTAGAGCGACTCACGCAAGAGACCAACGACGCGATTGCCAACTATCAGTTGGATCAGGAGAAATTCTATCTGGCTTGGACCCACGGATATCGTCCTGCGGAGAAATAATATGCATGAAAAAATTGCCGTCGTAGACGTCGGCTCCAATTCCGTCCGCCTAATGCTTTTGGCGGACGGAAAAATTTTATACAAAAGGACGGCGATTACCCGCTTAGGCGAGGGGCTTTCTACGTCGGGACGGTTGCAACCGTCTGCAATAGATCGCACGATCGCGCAGATTGCGGAGTTTTTACAGACGGCACGCACTGACGGCGCGACGAAATTTTTTGCCTATGCGACTGCCGCGGTGCGAGGTGCTACGAACGGCAACGAGTTTGTCGAAATGGTAAAGAAGGCTTGTGACGTCCGTTTAGAGGTGCTTTCGGGTGAAGAGGAGGCGAGGATAGGCCTCGTCGGCGCGCTCGGCGATGAGGACGGCGTATTGCTGGATATCGGCGGTGGCAGTACCGAGTTGATTGTGCGTCGTGGCGGTAAAATCGTATATTCCAAAAGCATCGACGTGGGCGTCGTACGCTTGAAGGACTTATGCGGCGAGGACAAGCAAGCGCTTGCACGCTTTTGTGCTGAAAGAGTAAAAGAGTACGATTTTGAGAAAGGATTAAAGGATTCCCATGTATACGCTGTCGGCGGCACGGCGACGACGCTGGCGGCTTGGGCACTCCGTTTAGAAAGATACGACGGGGAAGTTGTGACGGGCAGCCGTTTTACGCTCGGTCAAATCAAGACGCTTATAGACGAGTTGTTTCTGCTCTCGACGGCGGAAATTGCGTGCAACTCCTGCGTGGGAGAAAAACGAGCGCAGGTGATTAAAGGCGGTGCGCTGTGGTTGGGCGTCGTGCTGGATTATATCGGTGCCGAGGCGGTAATCGTCAGCGACAACGATAATTTAGACGGCTATGCTAAGACGAGAGGACTTATATAAGGAGGGGCGGATGAAAAGCAAAATTTACGCAATCATTTTAATTACGGCGTTGTTTGCAGGCGCGCTTGGCGTCTTCTTTTTTGCCGCGGTCTCTATCGAGGACACGATTAGCGCTGTCGCGGGCTTTGTCGGCTCGTTATTGCTTATGCCCTTCTTGCACGAGATGGGGCACGTGGCGTTTGCAAAAGCGAACGGAATGAATGTCGTGTACGTAAAATTCTTTTGTTTTTGTTTCTATGAAGAAAAAGGTAAGATGAAATTTCGCATCGTTTCGCCTACGGGTGCAGACGAAACGCGCGTCGTCCCCAAATTCGGCGGAGATATGCTCCGTCGCGCGTCGGCTTACGTCGTCGGTGGAATGGTGTTTAGCGGTATCTTGTTGATATTGCTCGTGGCGCCTGCCGTAGTGCTCACCTGTCTTCGTCTTCCCGCCTTTGCCTTCTGGGGGATGATTCCCTATACGGCGTATATTTTCCTGCTCAACGTCATTCCTACGCAGTACGCAATGGGCAAGACGGATATGCTCGTTTTGTGGGAGATTAAAAAGGGGACGGCGGAAGGACGGGCGTTCCTTGGCGCTATGGAGATTCAAGGCAGATTATACGCAGGGGAGAGGTACTATCAAATCCCCGAGGAAACGTACGAGACGTACGGGCTTAGAGAGGACGAGCCTCTTTACGCCGCGCTTTGGGACTTAAAATACCATTACTTTTTAGAGAAGGGAGATTTGGAAAAAGCCGCAGACGCACTCAATCGCCTCCTCGTCGCATCGGAGTATTTATCTAATGAAACGTGGAGGAAGGTGCAGGTAGAGGCGGCGTATATGTTCCTCTTGCAAGACGACGCTTCGGCGTTGAAGTCGTTGCTTGAAAAGGACGAGGCGCTACTTCGTAGCGACGATTATAGCGTCAAGCGCTTGCTGGCGACCTACGCGGCACTTTGCGACGAAAAAGAGCGCGCGAGGGCACTGATTGAGCAGGCGGAGATTTTGCTTGAAAGGGAAAAAATTATCGGGGTGAGAGAGCACGAAAGATTTCTGCTTTCCCGTATCGACGTATAATTTTTATCCCCCGTTAACAAACTAAGCGTAAGGTAATATCAATGGCAGTAAAAAAGATTAGAAAAATTAAAGGGAATCGCTTGGCGGGGATTTTGATGCCCGTCAGCGCATTGCCCTCGCAAGAAGGGATAGGCACTATGGGCAAAGGCGCATACGCCTTTGTGGATTGGCTGGAAAAGGCAGGGATGCGCCTTTGGCAGGTGTTGCCTCTGTTGCCGACGGGATTTGGCGACAGCCCCTACCAGTCGTACGCGTCTAACGCACTCAATTTCTATTTTATCGACTTTAACCTTTTGCAGGAAGAAGGGTTGCTGACGGAAGAGGAGTGGAATAGCGTGTGCTGGGCGGACGACGAAAGGTTGGTTGACTACGGCAAACTTTTCGAACGTAAAGCGGAGATTTTGAGAAAAGCCTTCGCGCGCTTCGACAAAACGGAAAAGGCGTGGCAGGACTTTTTGAAGAACGGCGACTACGAGGATTTTTCCGTGTTTATGGCAATCAAGCGCCACTTTAACAACGCACCTTGGGATAGATGGGAAGACGAGGGCTTGAAAAACTGTCGAAAAGCGTCCGTCGCTTCGTTTGCGAAAAAGCACCGCGAGGAGATTGAATTTTGGCAGTTCACGCAGTTCGTATTCCTCCGTCAATGGACGGCGCTTAAAAAATACGCCAACGACAAGGGGATTTTGATTATGGGCGACATGCCCATCTACGTTGCGTACGACAGCGTGGAGACGTGGAAATACCGAAAGGATTTGTTTATGCTTGGCGAGGACGGTAAGCCTTCCTTGCGTGCAGGCGTGCCCCCCGACGCCTTTTCGAAAGACGGACAGTTGTGGGGGAATCCCGTCTACAACTGGAAGAAGATGAAGGCGGACGGCTATAAGTGGTGGCATAAGCGCATCTACGACGCTCTCGAGATATTCGATTGCGTTAGGATCGACCATTTTAGGGGCTTTGATAGATTCTTCGTCATAGACGAAGGCGAGGAGACGGCAAGGAACGGGCGCTGGTTGCAAGGTCCTTCCTCCGATTTGTTCAAAGGGATGCTCAAAGAGAATATCGTCGCGGAAGACTTAGGCGTGATGGACGACGGCGTCCGCAAGATGATGAAAGAAACGGGGTATCCAGGGATGAAGGTTATGATGTTCGGCTTCGATTGCGAGGATAGCGAACATCACCCTAGCAATTACAAGCGAAACGCGGTTGCATATACGGGCACGCACGACAATCAAACTTTGCGAGGCTATATCGAAAGCATGGACGAGGCGGCACGTCGCGATTTTTACGAAAGGCTGGAAAAGACGGCGCTCGATATGGACGTTGCCTTCATCACGGAATCCATGGAGACGCTGTGCGAAAGTGCGATAGAGATTTTGTTCGCGTCTAAGGCAAACTTGGTGGTTGTCCCTATGCAAGACGTGCTTGCTTTCGGCGACGAATCGCGTATGAACGCACCGTCTACCGTATCAGGGAAGAACTGGACTTTCCGTTTTACGTACGGTGATTTAAGGAATAGAAAAGCGTCGTGGTTAAAGCAGTTGACGATAACGTACGATAGATAAAAAGAACCCTCCCTGAAAAACGGGAGGATTTTTTTGCGCAAAAACGGTATAAAAAGGAGGTAAAAACGAAAGACTAAAGAAAAAGCCTGCAATAGCAGGAAAGTGAGGTGTAGAGGTGAAAAAGATACAAAAAGGATTGTGTTTTGCTCTGGCTTTGGCGTCTTTGACGGCGGCAGGAGGGTGCAGTATGGGCGACAACGGCGGGATTCGATTGACCGTCTGGGTGTCGGAAGGTGATATGGCGTTTGCGCGTCAGGTCGCAGAAGATTTTAAGGCGGCTAATCCTGACAAACAATACAATTTCGTCTTTGACGTACAGGGTGAAAACGAAGCGGCGACTCGTATCCTAAACGACGTAGAGAACGCGGCTGACGTCTTCTCCTTCCCCAACGATCAGGTGGCGAAACTGTTAAACGGCGACGCTTTGACGAGGATAGGTGGTGACAGATTGCAATCCCTCTCGGCGAGGAACGACGTGGCGGCGGTAGAGGCTGCGACGGTGACGGTAGGCGGAGAGGAGGGCGTGTACGGTTTTCCCTATACGGACAACACCTATTTCTTGTATTACGACAAGTCGGTGTTATCGGAGAGCGACGTGGCGAGTATGGACGGGATTTTGGCAAAGTGTACGGCGTCTAAAAAATTCGCGTTCCCGTTCACGGACGGTTGGTACACCGTTTCCTTCTATTTCGGTAAGGGGTTGGGTTATGAGGTCACCTATGGCGACAATTTGCAGGAGACGAGCATCACTTGCAACTTCAACAATCAGGTCGGACAACAGGTGACGACGTCGATGTGGAATTTGGTCAAAGATAGCCGTGTGAAGGCGGACGCTAACGACAGTAAGATTACGGCAGGCTTTGCTGACGGCAGTATCGTGGCGGCGGTCAGCGGCATTTGGAATAGATCGTCTATCGAGCAATCGCTGGGCAATAATTTCGGCGTAGCAAAGTTGCCGACGTATACCTTCGACAACGGTAGCGGGACGGAACAGGTGCAACTCGTATCTTTTGCAGGGTATAAATTGATGGGCGTCAACAACTATTCCGCCAACAAAGCGGAGGCGCTTGCCTTTGCCGACTTCTACACTAATAAAGAAAATCAAATCAAGCGTTTTGAACAAAAGGGCTATTTGCCGACGGATACGGAGGCGAGGGAAGACGATAGGGTAAAGAATGACCCGTGTGCCGCTGCCATTACGGCGCAACTTCGATTCAGTAAGCCGCAAAAGAACGTACCTTCTACCCTTTGGGAACCTATGGAAGGGTTGGGCAACGCAATGCTGACGGGCATAGCAAGTGGCAATATCAATCTGTTAGAACAGTTAAACGCCTGTGTGGCGGCGATTACGCAAACGACTACGGTTGAGGAATAACCAAAAGGAGAGATTATGCAAAAAGCAAGGGGACGGAGCAACGTATTTTATCGCCTAATCGAGGCTTTTAGGAGAGGCTCTTTGGGGACGCGGTTGTCGTTTTTTATCGCAGGCGGCGGTCAGGCAATGCGCGGACAATATATTAAGGCGGCGATGTATTTTATAGTGCAGGTGGCTTTCGTCCTCTTCTTGATTTTTTTCGGCGGGTATAATCTAATGCAACTCTTTTCGGGGGATTTGGGCACCCGCTTGTCTGGCACGGTCTGGAACGAAGAGTTGCAAATCTACGAAAAAATCCGTGGTGACAATAGTTTTTTGATTTTGCTTAACGGCGTCATCACGATTGCCGTCTGCGCCCTGTATCTTATCGTGTGGGCGGCTAACGTCTTTGGCAGTTATCAGACGGATCAGGCGGTGGCGGAAGGGAAGAAACCGACGACCTTTCGAGAGGATTTGTCTATTCTTTTCGGGCGAAAATTCTATATACCGCTGCTTGTGTTGCCTTTTTTGGGCGTGTTGGTGTTCACCGTTTTACCGCTGATATTTATGGTACTGATTGCCTTTACCAATTACGACTACGCGCATATACCGCCAGGTAGATTATTCGACTGGGTAGGGATAGAGAATTTTAAGAATTTGTTCTCCTTGTCAGGCGGTACGTCAGGTTTTGCGATGGTGTTCTTGCGCGTATTAATTTGGACGTTTATATGGGCGTTTTTTGCGACGTTTAGCAACTACTTCTTAGGATTAATCGTCGCGCTAATGATTAACAAAAAAGGGATAAAAGGCAAGGCTATTTTTCGTACGCTGTTCGTAATTACGATAGCGATTCCGCAGTTCGTCACTCTGTTGCTTATGCAAAAGATTTTGGACGGCGACGGGATACTCAACGTCCTATTAGGCACGCGTATCCTATGGCTCACCGACCAAACCAACTTCTCCCTTTTGCCAAGGGTGATGATTATCCTCGTCAATACGTGGATAGGGATGCCGTATACGCTACTGATGACGTCGGGGATTTTGATGAATATTCCAGCGGATTATTACGAGGCGGCGACGATAGACGGTGTGTCCCCTTTCAAAATCTTTTTCAATATCATTTTGCCGTATACGTTGCACGTGACGACGCCTTATCTCATCACGCAATTCGTCGGCAATATCAACAATTTTAACGTGATTTGGCTGCTGACGGGTGGCGGACCCGTCGACAACGTCTACTACGGCGGTGGAACGCAGGCGCAGAGCACGGACCTGTTGGTCACGTGGCTGTACCGATTGACGACGGATAGGAATCCGCGCTACAACGTAGCCTCCGTCATCGGTATCGTCATCTTCGTCTTGTCGGCGTCCTTGTCCTTGCTGGCATACAACCGTTCTGCATCCGTAAAAAGAGAGGAGGAATTCCAATGAGCGAGAAAAACCGATTGTTTGGCGCGCGTTTTCGGCGCCGATTAACCAACGCCGCCGTCTACGCAATACTAAGCGTATTAGCGTTGCTGTGGGTGTTGCCGATTTTTTATCTTTTGTATACCGCGTTTCGCGTCAGCCCGTCGACGGGGATTATCAACAGGCTATTTCCTACTGGGTTGAGGCTCGGCGTGGATAACTATATCCGTCTTTTTAGGGACACCGATTTTCCCCGTTGGCTGGGCAATACGGTAGTGGTGGCGACGACGTCTTGCCTATTGTCGACAGCGTTCGTCCTGATGGTCAGTTATGCCTTGTCTAGGATGCGCTTTCGCCTGCGTCGACCGATTATGAACGCGCTTCTCGTCCTCGGTATGTTCCCTGGATTTATGAGTATGATTGCCATCTACTTTATCTTAAAGGCGATGGGCTTGACCAACTCGCTGGTGGCGCTCGTGCTCGTGTATTCGGGTAGTGCCGCATTGTCCTATTATATTTGCAAAGGCTTTTTCGATACCTTCCCCCGTGCCATGGAAGAGGCGGCGACGATAGACGGCGCATCCCAACCCGTCATCTTTTTGCGCCTAATTTTGCCGATGGCAAAGCCGATTATCGTGTACACGGTGCTGACGTCGTTTATCGCGCCGTGGTGCGACTTTATCTTCGTCAATACCATAATCGCCGAGCGGAGCAAATACACCGTTTCGCTGGGGTTGTATAAGATGATCAACGCGGAAAAGAATAGTTTCAACGACAACTTTACCGTCTTTTGCGCAGGCGCCAGCGTCGTCGGCGCGATTATCGTCACGTTGTTTGTCAGTATGCAACGCTACTACGTGGAAGGCGTGACGGGCGGCGCCGTCAAAGGATAACGAAAGGCGACGGAACGACAAAAAAATCACGGGCTATAACGTCCGTGATTTTTACTGTAATTCTTGCTCTAAGTTTTTGAATTCTTCCGTGTCAAAGAATTCAATCAGCGTGATACCCATGCCGTCGCACAACATTTTTATCGTGACGATACCAGGATTTTGGCTTTTTCCGTACAGGATATTTTTAATGGTGGAAGGCGGCACGCCGCTTTCCGTCGCCAGTTTATGGATAGGCATTTTCTTTTCTTCTAAAAGAAACAGCAACCTGTTTTTTACGGTAGAATACGTGTCCATATCATTACCTTGTCGATTTTTTTATATTTGATACCTAAATTATACAACTTTTTACTTGACGGAGTGGGCTATATATGGTACAATATGGACTATAAATAGCCCATTGTGGCACACAAAGGAGGATTTTATGGAAAACTACGAGGCGGAATTTGCGGATTTAGAAGAGGCGAAGAAACAAGCGAGGAAATTAGAAGAGGCGAAAAAGTGCAAAACGGCAACGATTTTGCTTGTTGTTGGTAATGCAATTTACATGTTG
>JAFVXN010000214.1 GCA_017501125.1 Clostridia bacterium | reverse complement strand
CGTCATCTCGGGCGAGGTGATTGTCGGCGGGTCTTGTCGAGCCTTTGACGAAGGGGTGCGCGCCTTTATCAAAAGACGGGTCGCACAGATTGCCAAAGGGATAGCGACGGCGTATCGCGCACAGGCGAAGGTGCGCTTTTTCGGCGGGTGTCCTTGCCTTGTACAGGATAGGGATTTGTTGGAGAAGACGACGAAAACTTTCTGTGAGGAGTTGGGGAAAGAGGGGATAATTTTGGCGGCGGAAGACGGCAGAAAAATGGGCGCTTCGGAAGATTTTGCCTATATCTCTGCGGCTGTGCCGTCCGTGCTCGTCAGCGTGTCGGCGGCGCAAAAAGGAGGCGGATATCCGTTGCATCATCCCAAGGTGGTCTTCGACGAACGCGCTCTGCCTACCTGCGTGGCGTCCTATCTTGCTTTTGCTACGCAAAAAATTAAAAAAGAGCGTTGACGGCGACGAAAAGGTGTGTTATAATAACTCCAAAGGAAGGACGATATGCAACTTTTAACCGATTACAAAATTGACGAAATACCTCATAGCGAACACCCCCGTCCGCAGTTTCAAAGAGACGCCTATCTTTCCCTCAACGGCAAGTGGTCGTTCGGCAAATGTAGGCAGGAAGAGGAGATAACGCCCACGGGTGAAATCCTCGTCCCCTTCTCGCCTGAGAGTGCGCTTTCGGGCGTCGAGGAGGGGTTTGTGCTTGGCAAGGACGAAAAACTCGTCTACGAAAGGGAGTTCGTCATAGACGAAGGGTTGACGCTGGGGCGTACTTTGCTCCACTTCGGTGCGGTTGATCAGTATTGCGAGGTGTCGCTTAACGGCACGATCGTCGGCACGCACAAAGGCGGATTTACACCCTTTGCGATTGACGTGACCTCCGCCGTCCAAATCGGGCGGAACACCTTGCGCGTGGAGTGCGTTGACCGCACGGAAGACTCCCACGGGGCAAGGGGAAAACAGAGCGAAAAGAGGGGCGGCATCTGGTATACGGCGCAGAGTGGCATTTGGCAATCGGTATGGCTGGAAAGTATGCCGAAGGATTGCGTAAGTGATTTTACCGTCAAGACGGACGCCTTGAAAAAGACGGTCGCGATTTTAGTGGACGCGCTTAGCAAAGTGACCTTGTGCGTCTTTGACGGCGCTGAAAAAATCTACGAGCAAGAGAGCGCAACGGGCGAATTCAGCCTGTCTCACGACTTCGTATTGTGGTCGCCCGACACGCCGAAATTGTACGATTTTACGCTGACGACGGAAGGAGGGGATAAGGTCTACTCCTATTTTGGCGTCAGGTCGGTGTCGACGGGCACGGACGCAGAGGGCAAGGCGCGACTCTATCTCAACGGAAAACCTTACTTTTTCAACGGGCTACTCGATCAAGGCTACTTTTCGGACGGATTGCTCACGTACCCTTGCGAAAAGTGTATCGAGGACGAGTTGACGACCTTAAAAAAGATGGGGTTCAACACTTTGCGAAAACACATCAAAGTCGAGCCTATGCGCTGGTACTATCTTTGCGATAAGTTGGGTATCCTCGTCTGGCAGGATTTTGTCAACGGCGGCGGCAGGTATATCAACAGCCACGTCACCGTCTTCCCCTTCTTAGGGATAAAACACAAAGACGACGACTACGCCTACTTCTCACGCGAAAAAGCCGAGGGCAGGTACGAGTTCATGCAAGGTATGGCAGAGACGGTGGCCGCCCTCAAGAACAGTCCCTCCGTCGTCCTTTGGACGGTGTTCAACGAAGGCTGGGGACAGTTCGACTCGGCGCAGGTGACGGAAAAATTGAAGGAGTTGGACGATACCCGTCTTATCGATTCGGTCAGTGGTTGGCACGATCAAGGGGTGGGTAAGACGACGCTGAGAAGTCTACATACCTATTTCACGCCGTTGCGCGTGCCCAAGGATCCCCGTCCCGTCGTGCTTAGCGAATTCGGCGGCTATTCCCTGCCCGTCGAAGGACATCAGTTCAGCCAAAAAATCTTTGGCTACAAGGTATTCAAGACGGAGCAAAAGTTGCACGCCGCGCTCAAAAAACTGTATTTAGAAAAGGTAAAACCTTTGATTAAAAAAGGGCTTTGCGCCTGTATCTATACGCAGGTGAGTGACGTCGAGGAAGAGATTAACGGGCTCGTCACCTACGATAGAAAATACTGGAAGGTGCCCGTAGAGTTTATGCAAGGGCTCAACGCCGCCCTCCGCGAAGAAAGTGAAAAAGTGAAATAAAAAAATCTCCCGACGAAAATCGGGAGATTTTTGTTTGTTTGGTTTGATTAAAGAAGGCTTGCCGCGTCCTTGTCGCAGATAACCGTCACGAAGGGGTGGAGTTGAAGGACGGATGCAGGGAGGTCGGGGGTGATGGGACCTTTGACCATGCCTTTTACTGCCTCAGCCTTGTTCTTGCCAGATACGACGACCAAGATAGATTTTGCGTTCATAATATTCTTGATACCCATAGAGAGTGCTTGACGGGGCACTTCGTCGATGGACGCGAACAAACGGGAGTTGTCTTTGATGGTGTTTTCCGTCAAGTCAACGAGGTGGGTGACGGAGTCGAAGGGAGTGCCAGGTTCGTTGAAACCGATATGACCGTTGGAACCAAGCCCAAGGACTTGAACGTCTTGCTTATAGTTTTCGAGCAAAGCGTTGTATCTGTCGCACTCTTTGGATTTGCACTTTGCGCTGCCGCTGGGCAGGTTGGTGTTGGCGAGATCCACGTCGATATGATCGAAGAGGTTGGTGCGCATAAAGTACGCATAACTTTGGTCGTGGTCGGCGGTGAGACCAACGTATTCGTCAAGGTTGACGGTATGTACGTCTTTATAAGACGTGCCGTTTTCCTTGTGGTCTTTGGCGATGTTTTGATAGGTCCCGATGGGGGAAGAACCAGTCGCCAAACCGAGCACGGCTTTGGGGTTGTTTTTCACGATGTCGATGATGATTTGAGCGGCTTTTTGGCTCATTTCTTCGTAATTTTCAGTGACGATAACTTGCATGATATTACCTCGCAAAAGTTTTTGATGATACTATTATAAGTGATAATTTTTGAAAAAGCAAGTGTTTTTATAAAAAACACAACTTTTTTTACGCATTAAAAAGGTTGAGTAGTCGTAGCAGTTTTTCTCGGCGATTGTCTTGGGGGTGCACGGCGGCGTAGCGTAGCATTTTTTGCAAGATTTCGCCCACCTTTTTTCCTTCTACGCCCGCCGATACGAGGTCCTTGCCGTCGACGGCGAGTTGCTTTAAGGTAAGCGGCGCTTTTTGCCTTTCCATCTCCGCAAGCAACGCCCTCCACCTGACGACGGTGGGCGCAGGGGACAAGTTGTCCATGCACCCCGAAAAATCCGCCTGTTTTAGCAGCATAACGTCCTCTAAAAGGGGGTAGTTGTCGACGAAGAAACGCCTGAGTTTGTCTTCGCCCGTTTGACAGTTAAAGTCGTACATATGCAAGGCGACGAGTTGCGTGACGTGTGCCCGTTGTTTGTTGGGCGCACCCAGTCTTTGTAGGATTTCGTCGGCGATAGGCGCCCCCTCTTGCGGATGGGAGAAGGTGTTGCCGTCGCGGCGATAGCAAAAGGGCTTGCCGACGTCGTGCAAAAGGGCGGCAAGACGTATCTTTTTAGGCGCGTATAAGACGACGCGGAAGGAGTGCTCTAATACGTCGTAGCGATGAAAATCTTTGCGCTGTTGTTGTCCCTTGCCTAAGGCAAGTTCGGGAAAAAGGATAGAAAAGACGCCGATTTCTTCCAGTATTTTCAACCCGTCGTAATGTCCCGTCTTATTGCCGTATTTTTCGTCGGCGGAAAGGATAAGATTAAGTTCGGTGAGGATACGCTCCTTAGAGATGTCGCGGATAAGACGTGCGTTCTGGCGCGCCCCTTCGAGGCAATCTGCGGTGGGGACGAAACCCAGTTGCGCCGCTTGCCGTGCTAGCCTCATCAGCCTCAGCCCGTCTTCGCCGAATACTTTTTCGGGCTTGTCGACGGTGCGGATAATCTTATCGCGGACGTCCTGCGCGCCACCCAGAGGGTCAACGATGCTGTCGCGTTGGATATCGTAGTAGATAGCGCCCACGGTAAAATCCCTTCGCCTTGCATCCACCTCGATGTCGTCGGTGAATCGGATTTCGGCGGGGGTATGTAAGCCGCGGACGTATTTATCGTGGCGAAAACGAGTATATTCGTATTCCTGCCCGTCGTGATCTTTAAGTTTGACGGTGCCCGTGTTTTTATAGGTGGCGCACACGGAAAATCCCGTCTTGGTCGCCGCACTCACGATCGTGTCCACGTCCATCGACGAGGCAAGGTCAAAGTCGTAGCGCGCTGGACGAAAATCGGCGATAAAATCGCGCACGAACCCGCCCACGACGTAGAGCGGCGCGGGTAAAGCCTTGGCAAGCGCGATTAAATTTTTAGGTAAAAAGTCTTTCATCACACAATTTTCGCAAAAAATCTCTTAAAAACAGTATATCAAAATTAAAAATGAATTGCAATTAAAACGAAAGTGTTATATAATAGAAAGAGTAAAAAAACCGCAAAAAAGCAGTACCTGCGGTAAAAGGCAAAGACGAAACCGCAGGGAGGGAACCAATGATACACTTAATCATCAATCCAAAGGCAGGCGAAAGGCGCACGAAACGCAAGGTCGAAAAGATAAAAAAAGTCTTTTCTGCGCACGGCGTAGAGTGTACGGTGCACGAAACGCAATACGCAGGTGCGGCGAAGGATATCGCTAGAGAATTGACGGAAAAAGATATCGAGGCAAAGATAGTCGTCCTCGGTGGCGACGGAACCTTGCACGAGGTGCTCAACGGCGTCGTCGACCCTACCCGTTGCACGTTGGGGCTTATCCCCTCTGGCACGGGCAACGATTTTGCCAAGGCTGCAGGTATCCCCAAAAACGTGAAGAAGGCGGCGGAGTTGATTGCAACGCGCGAGGCGAAACTGACCGACTGGCTGGATATCGGGGACAAGCGTTGTATGAACGTCGGCGGCTTAGGTATGGACGTAGACGTCCTGCTCCGCTGTGAGGAAGGGCATAAGCGCGGCAAGTTAAAGTATATCAAGAGCCTGATCGTGAGTTTTATCAAATTCAACGGCTACGAAGTAGAGTACGAGTGCGAGGGAGAAAAGCACGAACTCAACGGCTTGCTCGTCGTGGCTTGCAACGGTAAGCAAATCGGCGGCGGCATCAAGATTTGTCCCGTGGCGGAGATGGACGACGGGATGATGGACGTCATGGCGGTGCGCTGTTTTGAGAGCAAGTGGCAGACTATCAAGGCGTTTATTATGCTGATGACGGGCAGGGTTATGAAGTACCCACACAAAAAATATTACCGCTGCAAGTCGGTTAAGGTAAGACCGAAACAGTCGAACACGGTGCAACTCGACGGCGAGTTGTATACCGATTTGAATTTTGAGGCGACGATAAGGAGCGGTTTGAGATTCTATAGATAAAGACGTACGTGCGTCGCAAGATTGTTCGCGTCTTCGTCTTTGCGGCGAAAACGAATAAAAGGTGAAGGGAAAAGAATGTTTGATACGAAGTATCGTAAAATTTTAGACGCGATGCCCGAGGGGGTATTCGTGTTCGACGAGAAAATGCGGGTTAAATACACTAACCCGTCTTTTCGTCGTTCTTTTTCCGAATCAGCCAAGCCGAAAGGGAACCTTAAAGAGGTGCTCGCCTGCAATCAAAGCGGCGTATGTGGCGAGGCGGAGGTGTGCAAGTATTGCGCTTTTTACAAGGCGATGAAAGGGGCGGTAGAGGACGGTGTCCAGCGTACGGAACGGGTCCGCAAAAAGGTGCAACGCGCCGATAGGACGGACGTCTTTTCCCTGCGTGTGCGCGCCCTGCCCGTAGATGAAAAGAAACGGCTGTTCGTAGGCTTGACGGACGGGCGATTAGAGACGGATAAAGAGAAGGATTTACTTTCGGCAAAACAAATGCAACAAAGGTTGCTCCCTGCGGGCAGGACGGCGGCTGGCGTGGCTTACGAATATATGTATTTGCCTTGCTTGGAGGTCGGTGGGGATATCCCCGACGTATACGAGTTGGACGGCAAGGCGTACGGCGTGCTCGCCGACGTGTCTGGCAAGGGGGTATCGGCAGGTATGTTGTCGGCGTTCGTCAAGGCGGCGTTCGACAGAAAACAACCCAGCCTTTCCAAAGCCCTCCAAGGGCTCGGTGAAAAGTTCAAGGAACTCAACCAAGACGAGCGTTCGTACATCACCGTCGCGGCGGTGGGTATCGACAAAGACGAGGGGCTTTTCCGCTATGCTTTCGCTGGGCACAACGTTCCGATTCTTTTGAAGAACAAAGAGGGGATTCACGAAATAGAACTCCCTTCCGCACCCATCTCCAACTGGTTTGACGACCCCGTGTACGAGGAGAAGTCGCTTCCTTTTGAAAAAGGGGATATGCTCGTGTTGCTGACCGACGGCGTGACGGAGTGCAAAAACGCCCGTCGGGAGGAGTTCGGTATCGAGCGTACGGAGAACGTTCTTCGCCAGTCGTACAACGCGCAAGATTTCGTCGGCAAACTGCGTGCCGCGCTGTCCGTATTTTGCGGCGGTAAGTATACGGATGACGTCACCGTCATCGCCTTCGACTTATAAACGGGAAGAAATCGCCTTTTGGGGCGATTTTTTTTAGTAAAAACGCTTGTATAAAGGTTGCGGCTGTGCTATAATAATTTGGAAGCGTCTATAGACGCTTGGTAAGGAGACAGAAATGGAAAAGTATACCATCGGGATAGATTTAGGCGGCACCTTCATCAAAGGGGGTGTCGTGGACGCTAACGGTAAGGTTTTGGCGTACGACAAAGCCAAGACGGGCGGTGAGTGCGGCGCGAAGGCGGTGACGGAGAATATCGCCGCCGTGGTGGCAGATTTGTTGAAGACGACGGGGCTGGATAAGGACTCTATCGTCGGCATCGGCATGGGTGCCCCTGGCATGATTGACAGCAAAAAGGGGGAGGTCGTCTACTCCAACAATTTGCGTTGGGCGCATTTCCCGATTGCGGCGGAATTGACGGCGTTGACGGGTTTACCCGTCAAGATTGCCAACGACGCCAACGTAGCGGCGCTCGGCGAGGCGAAATTCGGCGCGGCGAAAGGCTGTGAGGACGTCGTTATGATTACGCTCGGTACGGGCGTGGGCGGCGGCGTGGTCGTGGGCGGCAAAATTATGGAAGGGAACAAGTCGGCTGGCGCGGAACTCGGCCACGTCGTTATCGAAGGCGACGGCAAACAGTGCACCTGCGGCAGAAGGGGGTGTCTTGAAGCATACGCCTCGGCGACGGCACTTATCCGTGATACGAAGGAAAAGATGCTGGAACACCCCGATAGCAAAATGTGGGAGATAGGCAGTATCGACGACGTGGACGGCAAGACGGCGTTCGCCTATCGCGAAAAGGACGTATACGCCAAAGAGGTGGTGGAGGAGTATATCCGCCAACTCGGCTTTGGTATCGTCAACTTTGCCAACATTTTCCGCCCTGAAAAGATTTTGCTCGGCGGTGGCGTTTGTGCGGAAGGGGACAACCTTATCAAACCTTTACAGGCGATTATGGATAGGGATTTGTTCGGTGGCGATCAAGGGCCCGCGGTGCCTATTTGCGTGGCGAGCCTTGGCAACAGCGCAGGTATCTTGGGCGCGGCGGCACTTTGGATGTAAAGGATAATTTATGGCTTTTAGCGTAAGAAAAACGGTTAAGAACGCCGGATGGCTGATGGGCGGTAAGATTGCGGAGATGGTGATAAGTTTCATCGTCAGCATTTTTACCGCGCGTTTTTTAGGCCCCGCAAATAAAGGCTTGATTGATTACGGCCTTGCTTACGCGGCGTTTTTCACCTCCGTTTGTACGCTGGGCATCAACTCGGTTCTAGTCAAGGAATTCGTCGATAAACAGGACGGCGAAGGGACGGTGCTTGGTACGTCGCTCGTCTTGCGCGTCGTCGCGACGGTGCTGTCCATCGGGACGATTTGCGCCGTGGTAGCAATTGCGGACATGGGCGAAACGCTGACGTTAATCGTCGTCTTGCTCGCGTCGTTGCGCTTGCTCTTTCAGGTCTTCGAGGTCTTCAATTACTGGTTTCACGCGCAGTTAAAATCCAAATATAGCGCGGTTATTTTGCTAATTGCCTACGCGGCGGCGGCGGCGTACAAAATCGTCCTTTTGGTATTGCAGGCGGACGTTATTTGGTTTGCTTTGTCCACCTCCGTCGATTACGCTTGCGTGGCGGTGTTGCTCCTTATCGCCTATTTCAAGAATAAGGGTGAAAAACTTCGTTTTTCTTGGGATTACGCAAAGCGGCTTTTGAAAAAAAGTTGTTATTTTATTTTGCCCAGCCTTATGACCGCTATCTACGCCCAGACGGACAAGTTTATGCTCCGTCAGATAATGGGTGACGCAGAGATAGGTTATTACGCGACGGCTACTTCGTTGTGTGCGATGTGGGTGTTCGTGCTCGGCGCTATCGTGGACTCCGTCAATCCGTCTATTATGCAGGCGAAAAAGGACGGCGACGAGGCGTTGTACGAAAAGCGGAACAAGCAACTGTACGCTATCGTTTTTTACCTGTCCGTGTTCGTATCCATTTGTTTTTGCGCCTTTGCGGAATTAGCAATTGATATCCTTTACGGGGCGGAATACGCACCCGCGGCGATGCCCTTGCGTATCGCTACTTGGTATACGGCGTTTTCCTATCTTGGGGTGGCGCGCGGTGCGTGGATCGTATGTGAAGACAAGCAAAAATATCTTATTTGGGTATATTTAGGGGCGGCGGTCATCAACGTCGGAGCCAACTTTGCGCTTATTCCATATTTGGGCGCGTCGGGGGCGGCGTTGGCGTCTTTGCTCGCGCAAATAGCGACGTCTTTTATCGTGCCCGCTTGCATTCCTGCCCTTAGACCCAACGCAAAACTTATGTGTGAGGCAATTATGCTAAAAGGAGTATTAAAAGAAGAGACCCGTGTGCGCATCTGGTCGTTTGTGAAAATTTTCTTCGTCTACGCGGTGGCGTTAGGCGCGGGCGTGATGACCTATTTTGCGTTGCCGCTCGATAGTTGGCTGAGTTTGCTGATTGCCGACGTGGTGGCTACGGTGGTCGTCTTCTTGTACAGCGTGCTCTTTAACAACGCCTCCGTCTACGACCCTTACTGGAGCGTCCAGCCTATCGTAATCGTGGCGTTTGCCTGCATCGGCAAACCCTTCTCGCTGACGTGGCTCTTCCCTTTGATTGCCGTAGGGCTCTGGGGGCTCAGATTGACGGCGAACTGGGCGTATACCTTCAAGGGAATGCAACATCAGGACTGGCGGTATACCGACTTAAAAAACAAGACGGGTGCCTTTTATCCCTTCGTCAATTTCTTCGGGATACATATGGTTCCTACGCTCATCGTGTACGCGTGCGTAATGCCCGTATTTATGGTAATTCAGGCAGGCGTAGCGTTCAATCCTTGGTCGATTCCCTTCTTTGCCGTCAGTATTCTTGCGGCAACGTGGCAGGGGATTGCCGATTGTCAAATGCACAAATTCCGCAAAAACGGCACGGGCGGTTTTATCCGCGTAGGGCTTTGGAAATACAGCCGCCATCCCAACTACTTAGGCGAGATAATGATGTGGTGGGGTATCGCTGGCTACGCCGTAATGTTGATGCCGTCGGCGTGGTATTTGCTCGTCGGCGCAACGCTCAACACGTTGCTCTTCCTCTTCATATCCATTCCCATGGCAGACAAGCGTCAGTCGAAAAAGGAAGGCTTTGCCGAGTATAAGCGCGAAACTCGTATGCTCCTGCCGATTCCTAAAAGAAAATAAGATTGAATTAAAAAAGCGACCTTAAAAGGTCGCTTTTTCTATTCGTTGTCCACGGGGAAACCAAGGCTGATTAGTAGTGCCCGATTTACCCGACTCATGGTAGCAGGTGGCAGTTCACCTATCCGTTCCTTTAGCCTGCGCTTATCCAGCGTACGGATTTGTTCTAGCAAAATTACGCTGTCTTTTGCGAGGCCGTAGGCGGAAGGGAGTTCGATATGGGTGGGCATTTTCGCCTTGTTGATCTTGCTGGTGACGGCGGCAGCGATAATGGTGGGGGAGTATTTGTTGCCGACGTCGTTTTGGACGACGAGGACGGGTCGCACACCACCTTGCTCGCTCCCTACTACGGGCGACAAGTCCGCATAATACAATTCGCCTCTCTTAACGTTCATCATAACACCTCTTTGGCAAGTACTCCCTTTTACAGTATATGTAAAAGTGGGCTTGCCCCGTTCTTACCACAAGTATTGCCGAAAGCAGGCGTATTTATACAAAAAAATCCCCCTCGCCTAAGGCGAAGGGGAAAGTTTTTTAATTTAGACGATATATTTGCTGTCTTTTTCAGGAAGGCTGTCAAGTTCCGCCTTCTTTGCGGCATAGCCCGCTTTGCCGAGCAGGGCGAAGGTCGCTTTTTTGCCTTCTTCGACGCCAGGTTGGTTGAAGGTGTCGATGTTCAGCATCGCGCCAGCGTACGCCGTCTGCAATTCGAACAGGAACAAAAGTTGCCCTAAGGTGAAGGCGTTGAGTTCGGGTATCCAAAGGGTGTAGTTCATACGACCAGCCTTGGTCAACGCGTACACGGTAGCCGCATTTTCCGCTTGAATCAGTTCCTCCATCGTATGTCCGCCAAGGAAAGCGACGTCGGGGATATTTTCACAGCCGTGAGGGATAGGCATCTCGCACGCGTATTTCTTTAAGGACAGGAAGGTGACGACCTTGTCGTAAGGACCTTCGGTATACAGTTGCACTTGGGAGTGTTGGTCGGTGACGCCGAGCGATTTAACGGGGGTTTGACCGACGTTGCAAGGTTTGCCGTCGAGGGTGACGTTCTTGCCCAAAGATTCCGCCCAGAGTTGGCAGTACCAGTCTGCGATATACTTGAGGTTGTCGCTGTAAGGCATCATAACGCCGACGTTTTTGCCCTGTTCCATTGCCGCTACTTGCAACACCGCACAAGCGAGTGCAGGGTTCTTTGCGACGGTAGGGAAGCGGCATACGTTGTCCATATACGCCGCGCCAGCCAAAAGACCTACGATATCAATCCCGAGCACCGCCGCAGGGAGCAAACCTACGGGGCAAAGTTGCGAGAATCTTCCGCCTACGCCGTCGGGCAAAACGTAACTCTTGATGCCGCCGCATTCGTCGGAGATTTTCTTTAAGTTGCCACGGTTAGCGTCGGTGGTAAAGATGACGTTTTCTTTGACGTCCACACCCGCTTTTTTAAGAAGGTCGAGGATGATGAGGTATTGGGTCATCGTTTCGCTCGTTGCGCCCGATTTAGATATGACGTTAAAGCAGGTTTTTTCAGGCTCGATAACGTCGAGAAGGTCGCGCATACGGACGGGGTCTACGTTGTCTTCAACGTAGAATTTAGGGCCCTTTCTCTTAGAGCGGGGCAAATCGTTGTAGTGCAAATGGCAGAGCGCGTTGAACGCCATAATGGGGCCGAGTGCGCTACCGCCGATACCGATTACGACGAAGTACTGGAATTTTTTACGTACTTCTCTTGCGGTGGCTTGGATATCAGCGACGATTTCTTTTTGGTTGTAAGGGAGTTCCGTCCAACCCATATAGAGGTCGTCTCTGCCGCGGTTTTTCTTGACGTAGTCGAAGGCAGCCGCCGCTTTTGCGTTGTAAGAGGCAAGTTGTTTGGCGGTGAAACCCTTATCGCCAAGGAACTTGTCGGTCATATTGTTGTAATCTAAGGTGACACGCATGGAATCGCGCCAATCTTTGGTTTTGTAAGCCATTTTGCTCCTCCAAATGAAAATAGATATTTCTATTTTAGACGAAATTATCCCCCCTGTCAAGGTCAAAATGGAAAAAATTTACCCTTTTGGCAAAATTTTTCTTGCAAATTTAGGCGAAATCAACCCGAAGGCAAGATATAGCGCGACGTAGGCTACCACCATTACGCCTGCCGTCAGTCCCATACAAAGGTAAACGCCGCAAAAACGGGCAAAGAGGGGCAGACACCCCCAGCCCAAAAGGAGTACGGGCAGGGTAAAGGCGAGAGATAATAAGATTTTGCGCAAGAAGAATCGGGTGGGTTTCCACCTGCGGAAAAGGGAGACGGCGCCGAGCGTTGCGACGACGACAAATTGCACGAACAGTCCCACGGCGTAGGCGTACACCCCTAAAAATTGTGGCAATAAAAGGACGCAAAGGACGGTGCCCGCCGCGCCTATCAGGTAATAGCCGAGCGTCTTTTTTTCTTGTCCCATCGAGTTGAGCGCGGTGTTGGTAATCATACAAAAACTCATAGGCAACAGTAGGGGACAGCAGTATTTTAACATCTCGCCCGCCAAAAGATTGTCGTAGGTAAGTAGCCCGATATTCTCGCCGAAGACGGCAAAGAAGGGTAGCAAAAGACAGGCGATATAGACGGCGCAGGTCAACCCTCTCTCTACGTTTTGGTGCACCTTTTCGTCGTTGCCTTGGTAGTAGTCGTGGGATAGCCTAGGCATCAAGACGAGCGCGAAGGAGCCGACCAAGGTCATGGGCATAGAGAGTAAGGGAAAAGCCATTCCCGTCGCCACGCCGAACGCCGCCGTCGCCTCTTCTGCGCTCGCGCCTGCTTTCATTAGCATGGCAGGGAAAAGGATAGCGATAAGGGAGGAGATTAGCGAACTACCCGCACGCATAGCGGTGACGGGCAACGCCGCGAAAGCCACCTCTTTGAACAAAGGCTTTAAGGCGCGCACCTGTCTCTCTTTTTTGGGTATGGTAAAAAGGAGTGGCAGGGCGATAAAAAAGGAGACGGCACAGGCGATAACGCAGGCAATAGCGGCAAAGTTAGCACCGCTTTCAGCGGTGGCGTATTGCCCTAAACAGCGGAGCAATAAGACGCCTGCAATCACGCCGACTATCTCTTCGCCGAACTCCAAAAGGGCAGGGATAAGGAACTTATTTTTGCCCCAAAAAAAGCCTTTGACGACGGCGTAAAGGCAGGTAAGGGATAGCCCGATAAAAAGGATTTTTAGGGTGGGCGTCGTCCAAGGCAACAGACAAAAAAGGAGGGTGAGAGGCAGGGTGATACCCAAAGAAATTAGCCCAGCGACGATTAGCACGCCCCCTTCGTTGCCACCCTGTTGCGCCCTTTCTTTGGCGACTAATCGCGAGGTCGTGACGGGCAGTCCGCCACCACCTAACGTGCGAAAAAAGGAGAAGTGTGAGAGGGCGATTTGGTATAATCCCAGCCCCTCCGCACCGAGCAGTCTAGCGAGTACGATTCGATATAAGAAACCGAGCGCCCTTTCCGCCACGCCGAAGAAGGTGACGAGGGCGGTTGTTTGATAAAAATTCCCTTTCTTTTTCATATCCTATCATACTCTTTTTATGGGCGAAATATGAAAAATAGGCACGAAAATCCACGCGCCTGCATACGATATATAGATGTTGAAGATAGACGGGCGAAAATATCATAAGGTGTCGCGAGGAGAGACGATAAAGAAAATCGCCGAGGCGTATTGCGTCGGCGAGTATGCGATAGTGAGGGAGAACGGCTTAACGGGCGAGGTAGAGACGGGGCAGATTTTGCGCCTGCCGAAAGAGCGGGGGAATTGCTACATGGTGCAGGCAGGGGACACCAAATCGGTGCTTTGTGGCAGCGAGGAAAGATACGAAAAAATCAACGGTCCTTATCTTTTCCCAGGGATGCGCGTGCGGCTATAATCACGAAAGCACCCCCTGCGCGCATAAAATACAATAGTAGAAAAACTCAATCGACATACAGGAGGTAAATTTATGTCCTTTCACTCTAATTTCCAATCGGATAGATGCCCTGGCACGATCACGGGCAATCCGCTTGCGGGCTTGACGGAAAAGGTGTGTATTCAGGCGGAGAAAATCTTCGACGCGTGCATCAAACAGACGCAGTTGGAGAATTATACGCTCACGCTCACCGATTTCACGCCCGCCGACCCTACATATCCTTTAACTTTTATCAGCGCGCGTTCGTTGAACGCAGAGGCGACGGTCAGCAACCTCAATATCGAAAGACAGGCGGATAAACCTTGCGCAAGGGTGCAAGCCACCGTCTCCGTGCCCGTCGAGGTACTGTATACGGACGCGGCAGGGGTAGACGGTAGCGCGACGGCGACCGTCTCTATCACCCAAGACGTGCTTTTGTTCGTACCTGCCCCCTCCATTATGCCCTATTCCGTGCGTGCCGTTGCCAGCGTGGTCGCACCCGAGGCGACCTTCAACGCCACGGACAATACCTTCACGGCTAGCCTTTGCGTGACCTTGATCTTGAAGATTGCTATGCCCGTGGAACTCCTCGTCCCCACCTACGGTTATTGCGCGATACCCCCTTGTCAGGAATATTCCCAAGAGGTGTGCGCGGGCTTTTTCGAACTTCCCTTGTACCCTAACGCTGGGGGAGGAAAGGGTTGCTGCTGTAAGTAGTAAAAGGCGTATATACTTCGCAGGTCATCTTCTTATAGGCATCGGGATACATTGTCGCGTTGTGGCAAGTCTCAGTTGTGTACGCCAAAGTACACGCCTTCGACTTATTCCTCACGCTCCTCGTCTG
>JAFVXN010000213.1 GCA_017501125.1 Clostridia bacterium | reverse complement strand
TCCACACCCATATTCCACGCCTTAATCAAGGCGTCGAAAAAGGTGGATAACTCCTCGTCTTTGACCAACGTATTCATCGCTAAATAAACCTTCACGCCGAGCAATTTCGCGTCGCGAAGCAAGGCGGACAAATCCTCTTCGGAGAAATTTTCAGCAGATGCGCGCGCAGAAAAGGCACGAACGCCCAAATAGATTGCGTCCGCACCGTTGTTGATAGCCGCATATGCGCACTCGATACTGCCCGCAGGGGCAAGCAACTCCGTCATAATTTTCTCCCAATCACACCGTTAGTTTTCTTTCGTGTATCCGTATTCTTCTATAATTTTTCCGACGGCGTTTTCATCGTTCGTAGCGTCGAAAAATTCTATTTTCCCACGCAGACTTTCTTCCGCACTTTTTACCGCCAAACCCACGCCTGCCGCCTGCAACATTGCCAGATCGTTCTGGTTGTCACCCACCGCAACCGTTTCCTTTCTATCTATGCCGTAATAATCGGCAATATATTGTAAAGCCGTTCCCTTCGAATATCTCTTATCGCAAAGTTCTACCAGAAATTTTGCGCTGCGAAGAACGAGATAATCGTCGCCGAAGGCATCGTACATCCGCTCGTATACCTTTTCACGCGTCTCAAACGGCATTAAGGCGACGATTTTCACCACCTTTAATTGCCGTTTCTCTACCCATTGCGACAGGGGCATATCGGCGATTACGTTGCCTTTGACCTGACAAACTTGCTCGTATAAAACAAACAGTTCCCCGCCGTCGTTGCTATAAAAGTTATCCCCGTCGTACACGTGGAAATGTAGCCCCATCGCCTCCATCTTTCGGCAGATTTCAATCGCCTCGTTCACGGGTAAACACCCTTGAAAAAGCCGCTCCCCCGACTGAATATCGACGATTTCCGCACCGTTATAAGCCGCGACTATCCCTTTCAAAGAGAGTTTTTTCGCCTCGTTTATTATCGACGGCGTCATTCGTCCGGACGAGAGGACGAAAATCCCTCCGTCCGCTACGTAGCGCGCTATCATATCTTTCGTTTCTTCCGCTATGGTCATATCCGAACGCAACAAGGTGCCGTCGTAATCGGACATAATCAACGGATATCTTATCTTTCTCATTACTTATAATTCCTTCAAAAAACGAAGAATTCGTCTTGCTAATTCTTCCCCTACGCCTTCAACTTCCGCCAGCGTTTTCTCATCGGCGGCGAGCAACTTGTCCAGCGTACCAAAATGCGCCATAATCGCCGTTTGTTTCTTCGCCCCAATCCCTTCAATCTCGCGCAACACGCTGTGCAGATTCCTCTTTGAATGGAGATTCCTAAAATAGGTAATGGCAAATCTATGAGCCTCGTCACGAAGACGCTGCAAGGTTTTTAAGGCGTAGTCTCGTTTATCTAAGCATACGGGGAGGTCGGAGAATAAGGTGAAAATTTCTTCGTCTCGTTCGGCAAGGGAGATGAGTTCTATATCCGTCACGCCGTATTCGTCAAATACTTCTTTGACGGAGGAAAGTTGCCCTTTGCCACCGTCGATGACGATTAAATCGGGCTTTGGAAATCTTTCCTCTTCCTCCGTGCCCAACTTCGCGAGCCTACGCCGCATCATCTCCTGATGCGACGCGTAATCGTCCGCCCCTTCTACCGTCTTAATCTTGAACCGACGATAACTTTGTTTGTCCGCCTCACCGTCGATAAAGACGACCATGCTACCCACTTTGTCGACGCCTGAAATGTTAGAGATATCGTAGCACTCCATGCGACGGGGATATCTTTTAAGCCCTAAGATCTCCTGCAACCTTTTGCAAGCGTCTTTCGTCATATCGTTTTTATGCTTTATCTTGTCGAGGGATTTGCTTAAATAGTCCTCTGCGTTTTTCTCCGCCATCTCAAACAACTGTTTCTTTACGCCTTGCTTTGCCGAATAAATTTTCACGGAGCGACCGAATTTTTCTTTGAAGAACTCCTCCAATAGTTTTCCGTCGCAAAACTCAGGCACGATTATCTCTTGCGGAATTTCGCGGACGGAATAGTACTGCACCAAAAAGGCGGACAGAGCGTCCTGTTCGGCAAGCGAGCCGTCTTCCATAGCGTAGTTGCTCCCCCCTTGCATGATACCGCTACGGGTAATCAATACGTTGACCGAAGCGTACATGTAGTTGGTCTTGTAGGCGATTATATCTGCGTCCAGCGCACGGTTGAGTGCCGTGATTCGCTTGAGTTTTAACTTCGAGAGCATCGCAAGTTTTTCACGATACTCCATCGCAAGTTCGAATTCCTCGTTCTCAGCAAAGGCAAGCATTTTTTTATGCAAAATCTCTTCTGCCTCGTCGTAGTCACCGTCCAAAAAAGACATGGCTTTTTTAACTTGCTC
>JAFVXN010000212.1 GCA_017501125.1 Clostridia bacterium | reverse complement strand
GATTGCGGCAGGCGCTAACCATTATACGGCGCTTGAGTGCTGGAACAATCAAAACGGCGCGCAAAGAAGTTATACGCTTGGCGAAGGTATCACGATGAATATCTTATACCAAAAGTATTACGAACAAGACGCAAGCAGCGAGAACGATTATTCGGTGTGTATGCTTTTGTCGCAGGGGAGCAATCATTATCTGTTCACGGGCGACTTGGAAGAGCACGGCGAAGCGTCTTTGGTGGCAAATAACGCATTGCCCAAGGTAAAACTTTTCAAGGCGGGACATCACGGCAGTTATACGGCGAATACGGATACCCTTCTTTCTGTGATTAGACCAGAAATCGTATGCGTATGTTGCTGTTGTGGGAGTATGGAGTACATCAAGAACCAAAAAGACCTTGCCAACGATTTTCCTTCTCAAACCTTCATTAACAACGTTGCGCCTTATACGGATAAAATCTACGTGACGTCAATTGCGACAGGGACGGCAACGTACGATAGCGACGGTAAAATAACGGCAAAACCGTCTGGTTTTACTTCTCTCAACGGCAATATAGTGGTGGCGTCTAGCGGTGGCGAAGTCACGGTGAATTGTAGCAATAACAACACGATATTCAAAGAAACGCAGTGGTTCAAAGACAACCGCACGTGGCCGCAAAACGGCGTCGGCAGTAGCGGTTAATAAGAAAATTTAGCGAAAATAGGGCACGCTTGCCCTCAAAACCTTGACAATTATTCCCAAAAATACTACAATAAAGTAAAATAATAAGTTTTCTTAAAAGAAAACTGACGATGAGGGAGTAATTTGCGCCTACGTAGGCGTGACGGCTTTCGTCAAGACGGCAGGCAACTGTCCGGAACCGTTTGAAAAATGAGACTCATACGCTATAATTGTGCATAGATAAGCCAAAATAGTGTGTGAGTTTTCTTTTTCGAAAAAAGGAGAGGCTATGAAGTATTATTTATCGACGGCAGAAGAAGTATTGCAAAAGACGGATTCCTGTGCGGAGGGTATCAGCGAGGTGGAGGCGTCCGCGCGTCTTGAAAGGGACGGGCGGAACAAACTCGCCGAAGGCAAAAAGCAGTCGTGGATTGCCCGTTTTTTCTCGCAACTTTGCAACCCGATGATTATCGTATTGCTGATTGCGGCGGCGGTCAACTTCGTCACCGTGTTAATCGAGCGTATACAGGGTGGCGACGAGTCCTTTGCGGAATGTATCATTATTCTCGTCGTCGTGCTGTTAAACGCCCTTTTAGGGGTAATTCAGGAAGGAAAAGCGGAACAGGCGGTCGAGGCGTTAAAACAAATGACGGCGTCGACGTGCAAAGTGCTCCGTGACGGCAAACTTTTAGCGGTTAAGAACGAGGACGTAGTTGTCGGGGACGTCGTGATTTTGGAGGCGGGTGACAGCGTGCCAGCCGATTGTAGGATTTTAGAGTGCGCCTCGCTTAAAGTCGAAGAGGCGGCGCTCACAGGCGAGAGCGTTCCTTCGGAAAAAGACGAGGGCGTCTTGCAGGAAAAAGACGGCAAGGAAATTCCTTTAGGCGATAGAAAAAATATGCTGTATATGGGCAGCGTAGTCGTGTACGGCAGGGCGACGGCGGTGGTCGTGGCTACGGGTATGCAGACGGAGATGGGTAAGATTGCTGGCGTGCTGACCGCGACGAAGAAGGAAGTCACGCCCTTGCAGAAGAAACTCAACTCGCTGTCTAAGATTTTGAGTTTTGTGGTACTGGGCATCAGCGCGGTGATTTTTGCCGTGACGCTGATAAAAGGCGGCAGTTTTGAGGCGCGCGCGATTTTGGACGGATTTATCATCGCCGTATCGCTGGCAGTGGCGGCGATACCTGAAGGGCTTGCTACCGTCGTGACTATCGTCCTTTCGCTGGGCATGACGAAGATGGCAAAGAACAACGCCGTCGTAAAGCGTTTGACGGCGGTAGAGACGCTTGGCTGTACGCAAATTATTTGTTCGGATAAGACGGGTACGCTCACGCAGAACAAGATGACGGTTGTGGAATCCGTTGCTACGGACGAGGGATTGCTTGCCCGTGCGATGGCGCAGTGCTCCGATGCAGTGCTGGATGAAGATACGCATCAGGCAAAAGGCGAGCCGACGGAAGCGGCACTCGTCAATTACGCATTCAAAGTAGGTCTTAACAAGACGGAAATGGGCAAGGAAGAGCCGCGTGTAGAAGAGGCGCCGTTTGACAGTATGCGCAAGATGATGACGACGGTGCACAAGAGGGGCGAAGAAATCGTCCAATATACCAAAGGCGCGCCCGACGAAATCTTGAAAAGGTGTACGCAGGTATGGGTTGACGGTAAAGTCGAGCCCATGACGGAAGAAAAACGTGCGGAATATGCGGCGGCGAATAAGGCTATGGCAGACAAAGCCCTTCGCGTGCTCGCATGCGCGTATAAACAATTAAAAGAGGTCCCCGTGGACTTTACGCCTGAGGATTTGGAGTGCAATATGATTTTTGTCGGTATGGTGGGGATGATTGACCCTATCCGTCCCGAGGTAAAAGACGCAATCGCGCTTTGCAAGTCGGCAGGGATACGACCCGTTATGATTACGGGTGACCATATCGACACGGCGGTAGCGATTGCAATTCAACTGGGCATTATTGAAGATAAGTCACAGGCAATTACGGGCGGTGCGATGGCACAGATGGGCGACGAAGAATTCGAGGAAAAGATCTCGCAATTCAGCGTATATGCGCGCGTGCAACCCGAACACAAGGTCCGTATCGTCAACACGTGGAAAAAGAAAGGATATATCACGGCGATGACGGGCGACGGGGTCAACGACGCGCCCAGCATCAAGAGTGCGGATATCGGTATCGGCATGGGCATCACGGGCACGGACGTCACCAAGAGCGCGGCGGATATGGTCCTCCAAGACGACAATTTTGCCACCATCGTCTCGGCGGTGGGCGAAGGCAGACGTATCTACGACAACATTCGCAAGACGATTCAGTTCCTCTTATCCAGCAACTTGGCGGAGGTCGTAGCGGTGTTTATCGCGACCCTGTGCGGCTGGACCCTGTTAAAGCCTATGCATCTTCTTTGGATTAACCTGATAGGCGACACCCTTCCTGCGATTGCGCTGGGTATGGAAGAGGGCGAGAGTGATTTAATGGAAAAAGAGCCTAGAAAACCGACGGAAGGTGTCTTTGCGGGCGGGTTAGGGCTCAACGTAGCCCTGCAAGGCTGTTTTATCGGGCTTTTAACGCTGGTGGCGTTCATCGTCGGTATTCAGTTCGGCGGACAGGAACACGGCATGACGATGGCGTTCTTGACGTTGTCGTTGACGGAGACCTTCCACGCCTTCAACGTTAGATCGCTGGAGCATTCCTTGTTCGAGTCGAAGAAAACCAACAAATTATTGTGGCTGGCTACGCTTGCGGCGCTCGTTTTGACGGCGGTTGTCGTCTACGTGCCACCGATTGCGAATCTTTTCGGGTTCACGGCAGTCGGCTGGATAGAGACGCTGATTGCAGTATGTCTGTCGTTGATGATATTCAGTTTTGTGGAGACGCAAAAACTCATTAAGAAGATAATCAAAAAGAGGAAGAAAAAATGACGCAATTTTCCCGTATGCTCCCGCTTGTAGGAGAAGAAGGGTTGCAAAAATTGAATAGCGCCAAGGTCGCAGTCTTTGGTGTCGGTGGCGTGGGCGGTTATGTGGTAGAGGCACTTGTCC
Organism: Clostridia bacterium; assembly: GCA_017501125.1. Taxonomy (GTDB): domain Bacteria; phylum Bacillota; class Clostridia; order Christensenellales; family Borkfalkiaceae; genus Scatosoma. Next base: position 15,276 of record JAFVXN010000212.1, on the reverse strand, counting down.
GCGCAGGCGTCGGCAGGATAGGGTTGGTCGACGGAGATAGGGTGTCTATAAGCAATCTCAATCGTCAAATTATCGCCCTGCATTCCACGATAGGACTTTTGAAGACGGAGGTGGCAAAAGCGCGCGCAAAAGATATCAATCCCCATATCGTGGTGGATGTGTATCCCGCCTTTTATAAAGAGGGTGACGACTTTGATTTTGCCGCTTACGATTACGTGGTGGACGCCATCGACGACGTACCTGCCAAGGTCGCCTTGATTGTTGCGGCAAAGGGTGCGGGCGTGCCTGTGATTTCGTGTATGGGCACGGGCAACAAGTGGGATTGTACGGCGTTTGAGGTCGCGGATATCAAAAAGACCAGCGTCTGTCCTTTGGCGCGCGTAATGCGCAGGAAACTAAAAGACAAGGGCGTGGACGAGGTCAAGGTCGTCTATTCGAAGGAGGAGCCGAAAAAAGGGCTCACGGACGGGGAAAAGGTCGTCCCTGCCAGCCTTCCTTTCGTGCCCCCCGTGGCAGGGCTTTTGCTGGCAAGCGAGGTCGTCAAAGATTTGTTGAAATAATAATAAAAACACCGTTGCGATATCGCAGCGGTGTTTTTTGTTATTCGTTTTCAGTGGGGATAGGCTCGGGCGGCACGTCCTCTTTTTTAGAGGGCAGATTTTCCTCAAGCCGTTTTTTGAAGGCTTCATATTCCTCTTTGGTGAGCCCTCCGTTGTCGTAAAGGCTTTGAATTCTTCTAATCGCACGCTTAGAGTCAATCCTAACGTAGGCAGATTCCGCCTCTTTTTGTCGCAGTGTCATTCTTTGCTTTAACCGTTTGAAGACGACCCCTTGTTGATACAGCAGTATGAGCACGCCTGCGGCAATTAAGATAATGCTCATCAGTTGCGAGGGGGAGAGGAAGAAACCCGTCCCGCCTCGGTTGTCGTCGCGTAAGAATTCCAGCAAAAAGCGGAAGGTGCCGTAGGCGAACGCGTAGATGACGAGGAAATTTTTTCGACACTTCTTATAGAAAATCATCATAAAGGCAAAGAGTAAGAACTCAAAGATTGCCTCGTAGAGTTGCGTGGGGAAGACGGGCAGGCTAGATTGCCCCGTGCAGACCTCAAAGTGCGCGTGTGCGGCAGGGCTATGCGGAGGGAAGACGACACCGAAGATAGTGTCCGTCTTCATACCGTAGCAACAACCGCCGAGGAAACAGCCGATTCTTCCAAAGGCGTGCCCCAAAACGATGGCAGGGACGAGCAGGTTAAAATAGAACAGCGCGTTCCCTTTCAGCCTTGGGCAGAAGAAATGGATAAGTACGACCATCGTCGGGAAGGCACCCAATACACCGCCCAGCCACGTGATACCACCAAAGGTAATCGCACCTTTTGCGATGGAGTGGAAAAGGGCGTTGAACAGGTAAGCAAACGCATAGAGAGCGAGTGCACCGCCCGCGCAGACGAGGAGTAGATTGTTGGTCGTTCTCTTGTCCGTTTTTTCCCTTTTTTCGAGGGTAAGGATCGTGACGATGGTAAAGGCGATAAGCCCTACGACGACCATCAACCCGTACATGGGGATAGTGATGGGGCCGATTTTGAAAGATCTAAACATATCAGTACGCTCTTATGTCGACGAGGTCGAGGTATACGTCGCTGGTGCTCGAAACCCAGCCTTGCAGGGATTCGGAGATAGTGATTTCGAAATCTACGTCGTAGTTAAAAGAGGTGTATCTGTCGTCTCCTTGTACGATATCGGTAAAAGAGGCGTATTTGTCGAAGTGGGACTTTTGCCTCAGGGCAAACCTCACGTCGTAGCGACGATACTTTTTGACGTCGAAATTAAGATTAATCCTATAGCGACACTGGAAATTAGTGCCGTCGAAGGAAAGGACCTGCAAATCGCCTACGATGGTATAATCTCTGCCTTCTTCCAAGGTGACACCGCCTACGCCCGTACAGTCGCCCGTATTGCAATTTGCATCGACGCAACTATCCGTACAGTTGGAGATGCAGTTAGCACAGCCACCCAAGCAATCGTTCTCAAAGCAAGCCATGCAGTCGCCTTCCTCGTTGCAGTTGTAGGCGTCGCCACCACAGCCGTATTCGCCTTCGGAACAGTTGTAGGTGGCGCCGTTGTCCATAGTACAGGTGACGTCTTCAAAAACGCTTTCCCCTTCGCACCCGCTGAGCAATATGCCGCCGACGAGCGCGCCGAGCACGGACGCAATTACAATCCAACGCTTAGATGTAGGTTTTTTCATGGTAGTACCTCCTTGTAGTCATAGGATAATAGGGTAGACGATTATTGTTCGTCGTGAACTTGTTGTACGTCGTAAGGGGTGCTTTGGTATACGAAATAGTTGAGCCAGTTGCTATACAAAAGGTTGGCGTGTGCCCTCCAAGATACGACGGGCGGTTTTGTCTCGTCGTCGTTTTCGAAGTAGTTGACGGGCTTGGAGATAGGCTTGCCTTGCGACAAGTCGCGCAAATATTCGTTCTTCAAGGTGTCCGCGTCGTATTCAGAGTGCCCCGTGATAAAGATTTGTCTTCCGTTTTTAGAGGAGATAGCGTATACGCCCGTCTCCTTGGAGGAGGCTAAGATTTTGAGGGCGGGCACTTTTTCGATATCCTCTCGTTCCACCGTCGTGTGTCTGGATTGAGGCACGTAGAAGGTATCGTCAAAGCCACGGAAAAGGATAGATTGCTTATATTCCACCTCGTGGGGGAATACGCCGAACAATTTTTCAGGCACGGGCTTTTTGGGGATACCGTAGTGGTAATAGAGCCCCGCCTGTGCCCCCCAACAAATATGGAAGGTGCTGTGGACGTTCTCCTTGCTCCACTCCATAATCTCGCAAAGTTCCTGCCAGTATTCTACTTCTTCAAAAACCATATGCTCCACAGGCGCACCCGTGATACTCATGCCGTCGAATTTCTGGTGTTTGACCTCGTCAAAGGTCTTGTAGAAGGCGAGCAAATGCTCCTCGGCGACGTTCTTCGACTGGTGGGATTTGGTATGGATAAGTTCCATCTCCACCTGCAAAGGGGTGTTGCCGAGTACACGCGCGAGTTGCGTCTCCGTCTCTATCTTTTTCGGCATTAAGTTGAGGATGAGTATCTTCAGCGGACGGATGTCTTGCGAGATAGCGCGCGTCTCCGTCATAACGAAGATGTTTTCGCTCTGCAAGGTCTTGACCGCAGGAAGATTGTTGGGGATTTTAATAGGCATAGGGATTCCTTATACTAATTATACGTTGGTAAGTGCTTGTTCGATATCGGCGATGAGGTCTTGATAACTCTCAAGTCCGCAGGAAAGACGGATAAGATCGCCAGGGATACCAGCCGCCAGCAATTCTTCGTCGTTCATTTGTCTATGGGTCGCGTTAGCGGGGTGGAGACAGCAACTTCTCGCGTCCGCTACGTGCGTTTCGATGGCGATAAGGCGCAGGTTTTTCATGACCGTTTCCGCCGCTTGTCTGCCGCCCTTAACGCCGAAGGATACGACGCCGCAGGTGCCTTTGGGCATATACTTTTGCGCCAAATCGTAGTATTTGTTGGATTTCAAGCCAGGGAAGTTAACCCAAGCGATTTTTTCGTGGTTTTCAAGGAACTCAGCCACCTTTTGCGCGTTGAGACAATGTCTTTCCATACGTATGTGAAGGCTTTCGAGCCCGAGGTTGAGATAGTAGGCGCTTTGAGGGGATTGACAGCACCCGAAGTCGCGCATAAGTTGCGCCGTGCATTTGGTGATAAAAGCGCCTTCTTTGCCGAATTTTTCCGCGTAGGTGATTCCGTGATAACTCTCGTCAGGGGTGCACAGCCCAGGGAATTTCTCCGCGTGCGCCATCCAGTCGAATTTACCGCTGTCGACGATACAGCCACCGACGGCTGAGTCGTGCCCGTCCATATACTTGGTGGTGGAGTGGGTGACGATATCGGCGCCGTGCTCGAAAGGACGGCAGTTGACGGGGGTCGCGAAAGTGTTGTCGATAATAAGAGGAACGCCGTGCGCGTGTGCCGCGGTGGCGAATTTCTCAAAATCAAAGACGGTCAACGCAGGGTTGGCAACCGTCTCGCCGAAGACGGCTTTCGTGTTGGGTTGGAACGCTGCGTTCAATTCCTCTACGGTGCAATCGGGGTCGACGAAGGTAAAGGAGATACCCATACGTTTTAAGGTGACGGCGAAAAGGTTGTAGGTGCCGCCGTAGAGTGCGGTAGAGCATACGATATGATCGCCGCAGGAAGCAAGGTTGAAGATGGAAAAGAAGGAAGCCGCTTGCCCAGAAGAGGTAAGCATAGCCGCCGTACCGCCCTCCAACTCGCAGATTTTAGCCGCGACGGTATCGCAGGTGGGGTTTTGCAAACGGGAGTAGAAATAACCGCTCGCCTCTAAGTCGAACAGTTTTCCCATGTCCTCGCTGGTCGCATATTTGAAGGTGGTGCTTTGGATGATAGGCACCTGTCTAGGTTCGCCGTTGCCAGGGGTGTAGCCGCCTTGCACGCATTTCGTTTCGATTTGAAAATTCTTTTTGTCCATGATGACGTCCTCGAAAAATAGGTTTTTGTAAAATAAATTTTACAAGTTAATCACCATTATAAACCTTTTTTTCGTCCTTGTCAAGGGTTTTTTTCTTCGTTGTTCATTTTTCGTTGGATTTTTGAGGTGCATTTGACGGCAAATTATGCCTTTCAACTCGTACACGGGTGGGGTAAAACGGCTTTTTTGCAGGCTGGACACGGTAAAAAAATTATAAAAACGGCTCGCCGAAAAAAAAGAATTGCAACAATGCGGTTTTATATTGATATATAAAAAATGCAAAAAACAAGATTCTAATCCCCTCGCGCGTATTGACAAACGTGCGTGAATATAGTATAATAACAGTCAATATGGGCGAAAACGCCCTTGTGTACGGAGGAGATATGGACCTAATAGGATTGACGATAGTCATCGTCGTGTTAATTTTGTTGTCGGGCTTTTTTTCGGCGACGGAGACGGCGTTTTCTTGCGTCAATAAAATCAAGTTAAAGAGTTTCGTGTCGCTTGGAAAAAAGCACGCGAAAAGGGTGCTCGCTTTTGCCGACGATAAGTACGACAAACTAATCACGGCGATTTTAATCGGCAACAATATCGTCAACTTAACGGCGTCGGCGCTCGGCACGGTTTTGTTTGCGAAATTAATCGTAGACAACGCGGATTTGGCGACCACGTTATCGACGGCGGTTTTGACGGTGGCTGTGCTTATATTCGGGGAGATAACCCCCAAATATTTTGCCAGCGTATATCCTGAAAAAATGTGCTTTTTGCTCTATCCGCTGATGCAGTTATTCTACTGGATTCTCGTGCCCGTCAGTTGGATTTTTAGTGGCTATAAAAAGTTGCTTGCAATCATATTCCGCTTAAAGAAAGACGAGTCGGTCACGGACGAAGAATTGCTCTCTCTCGTCGACGAGGCAGAGGAAGTCGGCACCCTTAAAGAGGACGAAAGCGAACTCGTTCGTTCCGCTTTGGAATTCGACGATTTGAAGGTGGAGGACATTTTAGTTCCTCGCGTGGACGTTATTGCCGTTGACAAGAGGTCGACGATGGAGGACGTCTGCGAGACGTTTAGATCCTGCGGCTATTCCCGATTGCCCGTCTACGAAGGCAGTATCGACAACGTGGTAGGCTTGATACACGAGCGCGACTTTTTCCTTTCCTATCTTCGTGGCGATAAGGACGTGACCTCGTGCGTGCAAGAGATAGTCTTCACGACGGAATACACCCGCATCTCGACGTTGCTTAAACAGTTGCAAAAGGCGAAGGTGCATATGGCGGTCGTGAGTGACGAATACGGCGGTCTGGTCGGTATCGTCACGCTGGAGGACGTTTTAGAGGAACTCGTGGGCGACATTTGGGACGAACACGACGAAGAAGAGGTCTTCTTTGGCAAGATTGCCGACGGCGAGTACTGGGTAGACGGGAAGTGCGAACTTGCCGAATTCTTCGCCCTTTACGATATGGAAGAAGAGGATGAGAACTTCGACGCCAACACCGTAGGCGGTTGGGTGACGGAGGAGTACGGCGGCATACCGCCCATCGGCGAAACGCTCACCTTCAAAGGTGTGGAGATAAAAGTAGTAAAAGCAAGCAGACAACAGGTGCAAAAGGTGCGCAGTTGTCGGGTACAAGATACCAAGGAGGATTGATTTTTATGCAAAAGCAGACGATTTTGGTGACTGGCGGTTGCGGCTACATCGGCTCGCATACGACGCTTGAATTGCTTTCTTTGGGCTACGACGTAGTCGTGGTAGACAACTTGGACAATTCCTCGAAAGAGAGCCTTCGCCGCGTGGAAAAATTGACGGGCAAGAGCGCGATTTTTTACGAGGCGGATATTCGTGACGAAAAGGCGTTGGAAAAGATATTTTCGGCGCATACCTTCTCGGCGGTTATTCACTTTGCCGCGTTGAAGGCGGTAGGGGAAAGTTGCCGTTTGCCTTTGAAATACTACGAGAACAATATCGGTGGCACGGTCACCCTCCTTCGCGTGATGGAGAAATTCAACGTGAAGAAGATTATCTTCTCGTCCAGCGCGACGGTGTACGGAGATCCCGTGCGCCTGCCCCTCGACGAGGATTGCCCGTTGTCTACGACCAACCCTTACGGGGCGACGAAATTGATGATGGAAAACATTATGCAGGACGTCTACAAGGCGGACAACGCTTGGACGATTATTCTGCTTAGATATTTCAATCCCGTCGGGGCACACGAGAGTGGGGATATCGGGGAAGACCCGAAGGGTATCCCCAACAATTTGATGCCTTTCGTGGCGCAGGTAGCGTGCGGGAGATTGCCTTCCATTAACGTATTCGGCAACGATTACGACACCCCTGACGGCACGGGCGTACGCGACTATATCCACGTCGTCGATTTGGCGAAAGGCCACGTCGCGGCGATTGAAAAAATCACCCAAAGCGGCGTGCACATCTACAACCTCGGCACGGGTAGAGGGTACAGCGTGTTGGAGATGATTGCGGCGTTTGAAAAGGCATGCGGCAAGAAACTCCCTTACAAAATCTGTCCCCGTCGTCCGGGCGACATCGCGGCGTGCTACGCCTCCCCCGACAAAGCGAAAGAAGGGCTTGGCTGGACGGCGAAATACGGCATCGAGGAGATGTGCGCCCACCAGTGGAACTGGCAAAGCAAGAATCCTAACGGCTACGTGGACGAATGATTCAGGTAGACGAATATCATTATAGTAGGCGAAAGACGCTTGCCGTATGCATTGACACGCTTGGCAGGGTAATCGTTCGCGCGCCCAAGGGCTATCCACAAAAGAAAATCAATGATTTTCTATCTGCCAAGCAGGACTGGATTCTTCGCCGTCAACAGGCGAAAAAGGCGTACGCAGTGCCCTTGCCGACGAGTATAGACGGCTATCGTCTGCCCTATTTGGGAGATACGTTGCTCTTACGAGTGTACGAAGGGCAACGCGTCCGCGAAGGAGACGGCGTCTTATATCTGCCGCAAAAAGATACTGAAAAACGATTGATTTCTTGGCTAAAAAAGCGCGCCCTTGCCGTGTGCAGGGCACGCACGGATTTTTGGCAGGGGATAATGGGCGTCACCTGCAAAGACGTCAAAGTAAGCGTGGCAAAGCGCAAGTGGGGCAGTTGCTCGTCTAAAGACGAGATTCGCTATACCTATCGCTTGCTATACGCGCCCGTGCCCCTCATCGACTACGTCGTCGTGCACGAGTTGGCGCATATCCGTCATAAAAATCATTCTGCGTCCTTTTGGCGCGAGGTGGGCAAATATATGCCTGATTACGCCTCCCGTCGGGTGCAACTTCATCGCCTTTCTTCTTTGCTAGAGATTTTCTAACGAGGGTATAAAAAAGGTGCAAGACGGGTACATAAGTAAAAATGGAAAAGAGGTACTATGTTAAGACTTGAAAACGTCACCTACGTCGTAGGTGAAGGTGATACCGAAAAGAAAATATTAGACAGCGTCACGCTCGATTTAGACGAGCGTTTCGTAGCGTTTACAGGTCCCAACGGCGGTGGCAAGAGCACGCTTGCCAAGGTGGTGGCTGGGATTATCCGCCCCACGTCGGGAAAAATCTATCTTAACGGAGAGGACATCACCGACCTTTCCGTGACCGAGCGCGCGCAAAAAGGGATTTCGTACGCCTTTCAGCAACCCGTTCGCTTCAAGGGGATTACGGTGCGTGATTTGATTTCGCTGGCGGCGGGGAAGACGGCAAAGGTTGCAGACGCATGCGCGTATTTATCGCAGGTGGGCTTGTGCGCGAGAGACTATATCGATAGAGAGGTTGACGCGTCCTTGTCGGGTGGCGAGTTAAAGCGGATCGAGATTGCGACCGTTTTGGCACGCGGCACGGCGCTTTCCGTCTTTGATGAGCCCGAGGCGGGTATCGACCTTTGGAGTTTTGGCAACTTGATTTCCGTCTTTGAGAAAATGCACGAAAAGGTGAAAGGGAGCATTTTGATTATTTCGCATCAAGAGCGTATCTTAAATATCGCAGACAAGATTGTCGTCATCGCGGATGGCAAAGTGCAGAACGTCGGCAAGAAAGAGGATATTCTGCCGAAACTTTTGGCGGCAAAAACCTGCCAAGTGTTGGAAGATAAGATGTAAAGAGGTGGGGCATGGACGCGATTGAAAAAGATTTATTGTTAAAAATTGCCGATATCCACGACGTCCCCGAGGGGGCGTACAACATCCGTACCAACGGCAAATCCACGGCGCGCAACTCAACGGCGAACATTGAGGTCGCGACGAAAACGGACGGCAAAGACGGCGTAGAATTCCGCATCAAAGCGGGCACGAAAAAGGAGAGTTTGCATATTCCCGTCGTGCTCAGCAAGGCGGGCTTGCAAGAGATGGTCTACAACGATTTTTATATCGGGGAAGAAGCGGACGTCGTAATAGTCGCAGGTTGCGGTATCCATAATTGTGGCGGGGCAAAACTCGAGAGCCGTCACGACGGCGTGCACACCTTTTACGTGGGCAAGAATGCGAAAGTTAAGTATATAGAAAAACATTACGGCGCAGGGGACGGCATGGGCAAAAACGTGATGAATCCCCAGACGGTCGTCTATTTAGACGAGGGTGCGTCGATGGAGATGGAATCCACCCAAATCAAAGGCGTAGACAGCACGAAAAGGCTGACGAAGGCGTACTTGAAGGCAGGGGCAGAATTCATCGTCAAAGAAAAATTATACACGCATGGAGAACAGGTCGCCGACACCGATTTTATCGTCGAGATGGAAGGGGAGAATTCTCGCTCCGACGTAATTTCGAGGTCGGTTGCGGCGGACAAATCCAGACAGAACTTCGTATCGACGATGCGCGGCGTAGCGCCTTGCTACGGACATACGGAGTGCGACGCAATCATCATGGACGAAGCGAAGGTGACGGCGGCGCCCTGCCTTAGCGCAGAACACGTCGACGCACAACTTATTCACGAGGCGGCGATAGGAAAAATCGCAGGCGAACAACTGATAAAACTGATGACGCTGGGGTTGACCGAGCGTGAAGCGGAAGAGCAAATCATCAAAGGATTTTTGCATTGAGGAGGGGCTATGAGCGAACTTGCTTACAAGAGAACTAACGTGTACGAGCAGGCGGACGAAAAGACGCTGAAGGCGATTTTTGATTACGCAAAGGGCTATTCCAGTTTCGTCGACGAAGGCAAGACGGAGCGCGAGGCGTGCGCCTACGCATTGAAAGTGGCAGAGGGAAAAGGCTACAAGCCTTTTGAATTTGGTCAAAAACTTTCGGCAGGGGACAAGGTCTACTACAACAATCGCGGCAAGAACCTCTATCTTATCAAGATGGGCACGGCGGACGTCGCCAAGGAAGGGGTGCGTATCATCGTCGCGCATATCGACAGCCCCCGCTTGGATTTGAAACAGGTGCCCTTATACGAGGAGGACGGGATTGCGCTTGCCAAGACGCATTATTACGGCGGCATTAGAAAATATCAATGGGCGACGATTCCCTTGGCGTTGCACGGTTCGGTGGTGAAGAGGAACGGCGAAGTGATTGACGTCGTGGTGGGGGAAGAGGAAACGGACCCCGTCTTTTATATCAGCGACTTGTTGCCTCATTTGGCGGCAAAACAGAACGCAAAACCGCACGGCGAGGCGATGGGCGGCGAAGACCTCAATATCTGGCTTGGCAATATCCCTTACAAGGCGGCGACGGAGGATAAAGACAACACGGTAAAAGAGAATCTTTTGCGTATTCTGCACGAAAAATACGGCTTAGAAGAGGCGGATTTTTTGAGTGCGGAACTCTCTTTGGTTCCTGCTATGAAGGCGCGTGACGTCGGTTTTGATAGAGGCTTGATTGCGGCATACGGACAGGACGATAGGGTGTGTGCCTATCCTGCCTATACGGCGCTCTTGGACGAAACGGACGATAGGCGCACGGTGATGGTCGTGCTCGCCGACAAGGAAGAGATCGGCAGCGAAGGTGCGACGGGTATGCAGTGTGCGTTGTTTGGCGATTTACTCGCAGAGATAGCCTCTTCGGTAGGGGTGAGCAGTGCGGCGTTGCGTGCAAAATCCCGCTGTCTTTCGGCGGACGTCAACGCGGCGTTCGACCCCAATTTTAAGGACGTCTGCGACCCTTTGAACTCCACGTATCTTTCCTGTGGCGCAGGGCTGACGAAGTTCACGGGGGCAAGAGGTAAGAGTGGCTCCAACGACGCGAGTGCGGAATTCGTCGGCGAGATTCGCAAAATTTTCGACGAGAACGGCGTCGTTTGGCAGACGGGAGAATTGGGTAAGGTGGACGTCGGCGGTGGCGGTACGGTTGCGAAATATATCGCCAATTTGAATATCGACACCATTGATATCGGCGTACCCGTGGCTTCGATGCACTCTCCCTACGAGGTGACGTCTAAGGCAGACTTGTATGAAACGTATCTTGCTTTCCGCGCCTTTATCCGTTAAATAATGAGATTCAATCCGCCCCTGGTATAGGCAAATTTCGTTTTGCTCGTACACGGGGCGGTTTTTTTGTGCCTTTTATATGCCAAGAAGGCGTTTTAGACGGGGACGGGGTAGGCGTTTTTGCGTCAAAAATCTTTCGCGCCCACGCGCTTTTTTTCAAAAAAGCCCTTGACACGCTCTCGCGCGTTATGATATAATAATTAAAATATTATATGAGCGATTTATTTGTGCGCGGGTCCGTTTTATGTGCTTGCGCTAGTCGCAAAAGGTATACAATGGTTAACGATAGAAGATGGAAGACTTTCTTATTGCTGATTGCAGACGTGGTAGGCGTCGTTGCGTCAGCATTTTTTGCGTATTTATTGATGGCGATTTCGCACGGGGAGTTCGAGCCTATCGAGTTGGAGACTTGGATATGGCTTGCCTCTAACGTCGTGGTGGCGATTGCCCTGTTTGTGGCGTTCGGGCTTTACAAGATGGTGCTCAGGTCGGTGTCCGTGTTGGACGGGTTGCGTATCTGTGGTGCGCTCGGCGTTCTCACTCTCCTCAACGTAATCTTCGTCGTGACGTTTGCGTGGCATTTTGGATTTACCCAAATCCGCCTTTTGATGGTCCTTGCCTTCGTCACCTTCTTCCTTTGCTATACGGCGGTGCTCCGTTTTATAAAACGCGTCATTAGCACCTTCCGCCAGATTGGCTCCAAGGAAAAGAGGGAGGGCAGACGGGTGCTTGTCATCGGTGCGGGTGACGCCGGTACGACTCTCATCAAAGAGATGTTGTATTCGGACAAAATCGATTACAAGCCCGTGTGCATCTTGGATGACAATAGGAACTTGAAGGGCAAGCATATCCACAACGTGACCATCGTAGGCGATACGACGCAGGTGTTGCAATTCGTGGAGAAATACGAGGTGGACGAGATTATCATCGCTCTTCCTTCCGTTTCGAGAGAAAAACAAAAAGAGATTATCCACCGTTGCAGTGAGAGTGGGTTGCCTATTCGTATGTTGCCAGGCATCTATCAACTTGCCAACGGTCAGGTGTCGGTATCCAGTCTGCGCGACGTGGACGTGAGAGACCTTCTGGGCAGAGAGCAGGTGACGGTCAATCTCGACGAGATTATGGGCTACATTGAGGATCAAACGGTGCTCGTGACGGGCGGCGGCGGATCTATCGGTAGCGAACTTTGCCGTCAAATCGCCTCCCACGCTCCAAAGGAATTGATTATCCTCGACATCTACGAGAACAACGCGTACGAGATCGAACAGGAACTCAAACGCGCCTATCCCGACTTAAAATTGCTCGCGCTTATTGCCAGCGTGAGAGACAAGCGCAAGATAGAGGACGTCTTTGAAAAATATCGTCCCGACATCGTCTTTAACGCGGCGGCGCATAAGCATGTGCCCCTGATGGAGACGAGCCCCAACGAAGCGGTTAAGAACAACGTATTCGGCACGCTCAACGTAGCAAGGGCGGCGGACAAATACGAGGCGAAGACCTTCGTGCAAATCTCCACGGATAAGGCGGTCAATCCCACCAACATTATGGGCGCGACCAAGCGTATCTGCGAGATGATTATTCAGACGATAGGCAGAAGGAGTAAAAAGACCAACTTCGTAGCCGTTCGTTTCGGCAACGTACTCGGCTCCAACGGTTCGGTTATTCCGCTGTTCAAAAAGCAAATCAGCGAAGGGGGACCCGTCACCGTCACGCACAAGGACATCGTGCGCTACTTTATGACGATTCCCGAGGCGGTATCCCTCGTCTTGCAGGCAGGTGCGTACGCAAAGGGCGGACAAATCTTCGTGCTCGACATGGGTGAGCCCGTCAAGATTTACGACCTCGCCTACAACCTCATCAAACTCTCTGGACTTAAGCCTGGCATAGATATCGAGATTAAGTGCACGGGGCTCCGTCCTGGCGAAAAGTTGTACGAGGAAAGATTGATGGAAGAAGAGGGGCTCCAAAAGACGCCCAACGGACTTATCAATATCGCTCGTCCTATCGACTTAGACGAGGAGATGTTATGGTCCTCGCTCGACGCTATGTACGCGCAGGCGTATGGCGAGACGGACGAGATGAAGGAGACGGTTAAGAATTTAGTGCCGACCTATACCATCGACAAGAGGGAAAGCGTGGCCGTTGCCTTTATGAAACAGGAAAAACAAGCAGACGAAGCAGTATAAAAACGGGAGTGTTCTATGGCTAAGATTTTACTTTCCACCGCCACGGTACATGGCGACGAATTGGCTTTTGTGAAAGAGGCGTTTGATAAGAACTGGATTGCGCCTTTGGGGTTCAATTGCGACAATTTTGAAAAGGAACTTGCCGATTACTTATCGCAAGGGGAGACGTACGCGCTCTCCCTTTGTTCGGGTACGTCGGCGTTGCACCTCGCCGTTAAACTGGCGGGTGTCAAGCGTGGCGATATCGTACTTTGCTCGGATATGACCTTTGCGGCGACGGTCAATCCCGTCTCCTACGAAGGGGGCGTGCAAGTGTTCGTTGACAGCGAAAGGGAGACGTGGAATATGTCCCCCGAGGCACTCGAAAAAGCCTTCCAAAAATATCCCGAGGCAAAGGTAGTCGTGCTCGTGCATCTGTACGGCACGCCTGCAAAAATGGACGAAATCGTCGCCGTCTGCGAAAGACACGGAGCAACCCTCATCGAGGACGCGGCGGAATCCCTTTCCGCGACCTATAAAGGCAAGCAAACGGGTACCTTCGGTAAGTATTCTATCGTGTCGTTTAACGGCAATAAGATTATTACGACCAGTGGTGGCGGTATGCTTCTTTGCAAGGATAAGGCGTCGAGAGACAAGGCGTTTTTCTGGGCGACTCAGGCAAGGGAAAAGGCTCCTTGGTATCAACACGAGGAAATCGGCTACAATTACCGCATGTCCAACGTTGTGGCGGGTATCGGCAGGGGACAACTTATGCACCTTGACGAACACCGCGATAGAAAGGAGAAGATTTACCGTAGATACGAGGCGGCGTTCAAAGGGCTGCCCGTGTCGATGAATCCTTATCTTCCCGACACGAAGCCTAATTTCTGGCTCAGTTGCCTGTTGATTGATAAGGATTGTAAGGTGTCGCCGATGACCGTTTTGGATAAGTTGGCAGAAAACGGCGTAGAGGGGAGACCCATTTGGAAACCTATGTCGATGCAACCTGTCTTTAAGGGGCACGACTTCGTCAAGGTGGAAGAGGAGGCGGTAGACGCCGATATCTTCGCTCGCGGGCTTTGTTTGCCTAGCGATATCAAGATGACGGAAGAAGAACAGGACTACGTCATCTCCATTGTAAAAAGTTGTTTTTGAGGTAGAGTATGGACTGGATAACTACGACTGCTTGGTGGTTGCCCGTGCTGATTAGCGTCTCCTCCGTGTTGGCGCTCGGCTTGATTATTTTGTTATCGGCGCTCTTATATCGCCAGTTTTTCAAAAGATTTTACGATATCGCGCTGTCGGCGTTGGCAATTATCGTATTGTCGCCGATTTTGCTCCTTTTGGTGGTGCTCGGCGCGATAAAAATGAAAGGGAATCCCTTCTTTACGCAGGATAGACCAGGCAAAAAGGGCAAGATTTTCAAACTCGTAAAATTCCGCACGATGACCTGTGAAAAGGACGCGGAAGGCAATTTGTTGCCCGACGAGAGGCGTTTGACTAAATACGGCAAAATTCTTCGTGCGACGTCGTTGGACGAGTTGCCGGAACTTTTCAATATTTTCGTAGGGCATATGTCTATCGTGGGGCCTAGACCCTTGCTTGTTAGATACTTGCCTTTGTACAACGAAAGGCAGAGCCGTCGTCACGAGGTTCGTCCTGGACTTACGGGGCTCGCTCAGGTTAGCGGCAGGAACGCGCTTTCGTGGGAAGATAAGTTCGAGTTAGACGTGCAATACGTCGATTCTATCAGCCTTTGGAAGGATATCAAAATTATCTTTATGACGGTTGGTAAGGTGTTCAAGAGAGAAGGCATCAGCAGTGAAACTTCGGCGACGATGGAGGAATTCCGCGGCACGCCCAAGACGGAAGGAGAAGACGCGGCATGAAAAGATTGATGATCGTCGGTGCAGGCGGGCACGGCAGCGTGGTCGCAGACGCGGCGATAAAAAGCGGCTACGAGGACGTAGCCTTTTTAGACGACGGCAAGGCGACCTCGTGCCTCGGCTATCCCGTCGTCGGCAAAACGGCGGACGCAGAGAAGTATCAAGACTTTGATTTTTTCGTTGCAATCGGCAATGCAAAAACTCGTGAAAAGGTCAGCCGTCTTTTGCTTGAAAAAGGGCTGAATCTTGTCAACATTATTCATCCTTCGGCGGTGG
>JAFVXN010000002.1 GCA_017501125.1 Clostridia bacterium | reverse complement strand
GACGGCACCTTAGCGTGGACGGGTATGATGGACGTGGGCAAGTGGCGTGATATAACCGCCGTGGCGATTAGTAGCGATCCAGACCAATGGAAGACGCACGCGTTGGGGCTTAAAAAGGACGGCACGGTGGTGGCGGCTGGCAACGGCAAAGACGGTCAATGTGCCGTGGAAGGTTGGCGCGGTATCGTGGAGATAGCGGCAGGAGAAACGCATTCCGTCGGTCTTAGAAAGGACGGCACCGTGGTGGCTACGGGTAGGAACGCGGAAGGACAATGCGACGTTTCGGGCTGGACGGACGTTATTGCTATCGCGGCGTATGGCAAAGCGACGTTGGGTCTTAAAAAGGATGGGAAAGTGCTCTTAACGGGCAGTTATAGATGCAGAATCGGCGGCTGGCAAGACGTCGTTGCGATTTCGATGGGCGCGCTCCACGCGGTCGGCATCAAAAAGGACGGCACGGTACTGGCTGATGCAATCGCAACGATTAACGACAAAGAGCGACTGAACGTCGGCGATTGGAAACTTTTCAAGAATATCGCAACCTACGAAAAGGACGCGACGGAGGCGAAGGCGAATATGTCGAAGGGATTCTGCCCTTATTGCGGTGGCAAATTCAAAGGCGTCTTCACCAAGGTATGCTCGCAGTGCGACAAGAAGAAAGATTATTAATCGGTATTTGCAGGGTCGAAAGACGAATTTTTTCAAAAAAGCCTAAAAAGATAGGCGCAAACGGTTGACTTTAGCGATTTAGCGTGTTAAAATGGTAAAGTGCTAAAACGCAAGCGAGGTATCAGTATGGAAGAAATGATGAAAAAATTCCAAGATTTGTTTGAGGCGGTGGCGAAACTTTCCACGGCGGAGGAGTGTGCGAGACTGTTCGAAGACCTTTGCACGGTGAAGGAACTTGCCGATATGACGCAAAGATTAGAGGTCGCGCGTCTTTTGAAGGCGGGGAAGAACTACCGTGAGATATGCGAAGAGACGGGCGCTAGCACGGCGACTATTTGCAGGGTCAACAAATGCTTGTTATACGGCAAAGGCGGATACGAATTGGCGTTAGGAGAAAAGAAATGACGGATTATAGACAGATACTTTCGGTGGAGGAGTGGACTGCGCTCAAATTGCGCGCGCTCTACGCTTCGCAAGGGTATAGACAGTACAAGATGAGGAAATTCGAGCCGTACGATTTGTACGTGCAGAACAAGGACTTTTTGATGGACGAGGCGGTTATCACCTTCACGGACACGGACGGTAGACTGATGGCGCTCAAACCCGACGTCACCCTGTCCATCATCAAGAACAGCCGTGACGAAGACGGCACGCAAAAGGTGTATTATTACGAGAACGTTTATCGCGTCGCCAAGGGCACGCAGGCGTTCAAAGAGATTATGCAGGTCGGCGTGGAGTGTTTTGGGGATATCACGAGGGAGGACCTCGTCGAGAATCTTCTTTTGGCGGCAAAAAGTCTGGACGAAATCTCTTGCGACAACATTTTAGAGGTGTCGCACTTAGGGGTCGTGGCAGGTACGATGGAGAGTTGTGGGCTCGTCGGCGGCGCGAAAAAACGCGCGCTCGTCGCCCTCGGCGAAAAGAACGTGCAGGCGTTGAAAGGGATATGCGCGCAAGAGGGGATTGACGAGGAGAATACGTCGGCTATCCTTTCTCTCGTGGTCGTATGCGGCGATATCGACGAGGTATTCGCCTCCCTCGACAAGTTGGCGAAAGGGGACAAGGCGAAGGCGTGCGTGGCGGAATTTAAGGCGATTCTTCTTGCTTTGCAAGAAAAGGGTGTCGCGGACAAAATCCGTATCGATTTTTCGCTGGTAGAGAACGTCAACTATTACAGCGGTTTGACGTTCAAAGGCTTTGTGGAAGGGATCCCGACCAGCGTGCTGGCAGGGGGAGAGTATAACAACCTGATGAAGAAGATGAAACGCAACGCTCGCGCGGTCGGCTTTGCGGTGTACTTGGACGGTTTGGCGAAAGCGGAGGGATTGTCGTGAAAAAGATTATCAACGTAGCCTTGCCGAAAGGCAGGCTTGGGGAGAAGGTGTACGACCTGTTCGAAAAGGCAGGCTATCCCTGCCCTTCGATTAAGGAACCGAATAGAAAACTCGTCTTCGAGAACGAGGAAGTCGGCGTGAGATATTTCTGGGTCAAACCCAGCGACGTCGCCATTTACGTAGAGAGAGGTGCGGCGGATATAGGCGTTGCAGGCAAGGATATCTTGCTGGAATACGCCCCCGACGTGTACGAGTTGTTGGATTTGCAGATGGGCAAGTGCTGGATGGCGGTTGCAGCAAAGGCAGGGTTCGTCGACGATAGGAATCGCACCCTGACCGTCGCTACGAAATTCTCTAATATTGCAAAACAATATTATTTTGGGCAGGGCAGGGACGTGGATATCGTCCACCTTAACGGCTCGATTGAACTTGCCCCCATCTTGGGGCTTTCCGACGTAATCGTGGATATCGTGGAGACGGGCGCGACTTTGCGTGAGAACAAGTTGGAGGTCGTCGAAAAATTCGTCGACATCAGCGCAAGGCTAATCGCCAACAAATCCAGTTTTCAATTCAACCGTCAAAAGATTGAAGAGATTCGCAAAGGGCTGGAGATTCAAACGGAGAAAAAGTAATGATTAAGATTATCAAAGATATGCCCGAGACTCGCGCGCAGATGTTTTCCGCCGTGGAGAAAAAGGTGGACGTGACGGCAATCGTCAAAGAGATTATCGCCACCGTCCGTGCGGAAGGAGACGAGGCGCTCAAGGCGTATTCTAGACGATTTGACGGGGCGGACCTCACCTCTTTGCGTGTATCGAAAGAGGAGATTGACGAGGCGGTCGCTTCCGTTGATAGCCAGTTTTTAGAGATTTTGCAAAAGGCGGCGGACAACATCAAAGCCTTCCATATCGAACAGCGCCGCGACGGATTCCGCTTGGAGAAAGAGGGGGTTATCGTCGGGCAGAAGATTATTCCCATAGAAAGGGCTGGTTTGTACGTACCTGGCGGTACGGCGGCGTATCCCTCGACCGTGTTGATGGACGCTATCCCTGCCAAGATTGCAGGTTGCGAGAGGGTGGTTATGACGACGCCACCCGATAAGGCAGGCAAGGTTAACCCCGTCATTTTGGCGGCGGCATATATCGCAGGCGTGGACGAAATCTACAAGGTGGGCGGTGCGCAGGCGATTGCAGCACTTGCCTACGGCACGGAGAGCGTGCCTAAGGTAGACAAAATCGTCGGCCCTGGCAACGCTTTCGTTGCGGAGGCAAAAAAGCAGGTGTTCGGCGTCGTATCTATCGATATGATAGCAGGTCCCAGCGAGATTTTGGTTATCGCCGACAACAAGAACGAGCCTAAGCATATCGCGGCAGACTTGCTTTCGCAGGCGGAACACGACAAAATGGCAAGTGCCGTGCTCGTGACGGACGATATGACCTTCGCCCAAAAGGTGGCGGCGGAGATTGAGGCGCAGATTCCCACGCTCGCACGCGCGGAGATTGCGCGCGCGTCTATTGACGACAACGGTAAGATTATCGTGACGGACGATATCGAAAGGGCGGTGGAGGTCTCCAACCAAATCGCACCCGAACATCTAGAACTTTGTTTGGACGAGCCCTTTTCTTACCTTGACAAAATCAAACACGCTGGTTCGGTATTCTTGGGTAGATACTGTCCCGAGGCGCTCGGCGACTATTACGCCGGGAGCAACCACACGTTGCCCACCAGTGGCACGGCACGCTTTTCTTCCGCACTTTCCGTGGACGATTTCATAAAGAAAACGCAATATATCTACTACGACGAAGCGGCGCTCAAAAAGGTGTGCAAAGACGTGGAATATTTTGCGAAAAAGGAAGGGTTGACGGCGCACGCAAGGAGTGCGGTGATACGATTTGAGGATTGATATGAGTAAGTTTTTGAAAGAGGGCTACGCCTCGCTTGCACCCTACGTGCCAGGTGAGCAACCC
Organism: Clostridia bacterium; assembly: GCA_017501125.1. GTDB lineage: Bacteria > Bacillota > Clostridia > Christensenellales > Borkfalkiaceae > Scatosoma. The sequence continues at coordinate 4,426 of JAFVXN010000002.1, read as the reverse complement.
AAAGAGAAAAAGTATATAAAACTCAACACCAACGAGTCGCCTTTTCCTCCCTCTATGCGCGCGCAGACGCTCGCCAAAGCGGAACTGGAAAAACTGATGCTCTATCCCGACCCCGATTGCAAGGCGTTGACCAAAGCGATTGCCAAAAGGTACGAGGTCGGCGATAATCAAGTAATCGTCAACAACGGCTCGGACGAGACGCTTTACTTTGCCTTTCTTGCCTATTGCGACGAAAAAAGACCCGCCGTCTTTTTGGATATCACCTACGGGTTTTATCAGGTGTTTGCGGACATGGTGGGCTGTCCTTCCGTGAAAATTCCCTTAAACGCTGATTTTAGCGTACCCGTGGACGAGTTGAAGAAGGCGAACGGCACGATTTTTCTTGCCAATCCCAACGCCCCTACGGGGCTTGTGCTGTCGCTTGATAAGATTGAGGAGATTGTGGCGGCGGATAGAGAAAGGGTGGTCGTCGTCGACGAAGCGTACGTCGATTTCGGCGCAGAAAGCAGCGTAAAGTTGCTGAAAAAATACGACAACCTGCTCGTCACGCAGACCTTTTCAAAATCGAGAAGTTTGGCAGGCGCAAGGTTGGGATTCGGGATTGCAGGTGCGGAGATTATCGCCGACTTGCAGCGGATTAAGTACTCCACCAATCCCTACAACGTCAATCGCACGACGGCGGCGGCAGGCTTGGGCGCGATAGAAGACGAGGCGTATTTTCAAGCCAACTGTCAAAAAATTATCGATAGTCGCACGTGGGCGAAGGCGCAGTTGGAGAGCCTCGGCTTTACCTGCACCGACTCCAAGGCGAATTTTCTCTTTGCTAAGAGCGATAGGATAGGCGGCGAGGCGTTATACCTTGCCTTAAAGGACGCAGGGGTGCTCGTAAGACACTTTAAGACGGAAAGGATTAAAGATTACAACCGTATCACGGTGGGTAGTCAGGAAGAGATGCAGGTATTGATAGACAAGATAAAAACCATTTTGGAGGCGAGAAAATGAGAATTGCTGAAATCGTAAGAACAACCAAAGAAACGGACATCAAACTCACCTTAAACTTAGACGGTAGAGGGGATAGCGAGATTAAGACGGGCTGTGCCTTTTTGGATCATATGCTCACGCTGTTTGCTCGCCACGGAAAATTCGATTTGACGGTGGTCTGCAAAGGGGATATCGACGTAGATTTTCATCACACGACGGAGGACGTCGGTATTTGCTTGGGACAGGCGTTTAGGCAGGCGCTCGGCGAAAAGAAAGGGATCGTCCGCTACGGGGACGCAATCGTGCCTATAGACGAGGCGTTGCTTTTGTCTGCTATCGATTTTTCGGGGCGTAGTTTCTTGGTGACCGACTTTGACATCAAGGCGTCCAAAGTGGGAGATTTTGATACCGAACTCGTCGACGAGTTCTGGATGGCGTTCGCCTCCAACGCAGGCTGCACCTTGCACGTTAGACAACTGTCGGGTAGCAACGCGCATCACATCATCGAAGGCGCGTTCAAATCGGTGGCAAGAAGTTGTCGCCTGGCGGTGGCGATCGACGAGAAGTTCGCAGGTGACGTGCCTTCCACCAAAGGGGTACTTTAATGGTCGTAATTATTGACTACGGCGTGGGCAACTTGTTTTCCCTCGCCTCCTCTTTTGCTGCAATCGGGGTCGAGGCGAAGGTTAGCGGCGACAAGCACGAGATAGAAAAGGCGACGCACATTATCCTGCCTGGGGTGGGTGCGTTCGGTGACGCCGCCGAAAAATTATTCTCTTCGGGCATGGCGGACGTCGTCAAGGCGCAGGCGAAAAAGGGCGTACCCGTCCTCGGCATTTGCTTGGGTATGCAACTCCTTTTCGAAAAGAGTTATGAGTTCGGCGTCTACGACGGTTTAGGGCTTATCAGCGGCGAAATTCGCCCGATAGCGGACGTAATCCCCAAAGACTTGAAGATTCCGCATATCGGCTGGAACGCGCTCCATTTTGGCGAAAAAAAGAACGAGATTTTCAAATATTTGACTGAGGGCGACCACGTGTATTTTGTCCACTCCTATTACGGGGCGGATTGTCAAGATGTCATCGCCACGGCGGACTACGGCGCGCCTTTGACGGCGGCGGTGGCAAAAAGCAACGTCTACGGCTGTCAGTTCCACCCTGAAAAGAGCGGGCCTGTAGGGCTGAATATTTTACGCACATTTTGCGAAATAGGGGGGCAGGTATGAGGTTATTCCCCGCGATAGACTTATTAGACGGCAAGGCGGTACGCTTGTTTAAGGGTGATTACGCCCAGATGACGGTGTACGCAGACAACCCCGTCGAGATAGCGCTGGATTTCAAAAAACAGGGCGCAAAGTATATGCACGTCGTCGATTTAGAGGGCGCAAAAACGGGTGGCACGCCCAACCTTTGGCGCATTAAGGAGTTGCTTGCCGCGACGGACGCCTTCGTCGAGGTAGGCGGTGGTATCCGCAGTATGCAGGTGGTGGACGAGTATCTCTCCGCAGGCGTAGCGCGCGTGATTTTAGGCACAGCGGCTGTGACTGACGAGGCGTTTTTAAGGACGGCTATCAAAGAGCACGGCGACAAAATCGCCGTCGGCGTCGACGTCAAAGACGGCTACGTAGCGATCAAAGGCTGGACGGAAAAATCGGCGCTGGACGCTTTTGATTTTTGCAGACGCTTGCAAGATATAGGGGTGGCGACGATTATCTCGACGGACATTTCCAAAGACGGCGCTATGCAGGGCGCCAACCACGATTTGTATCAAAAGTTGTCAAAACGCTTGCAGATGCAGGTGATTGCGTCGGGTGGCGTATCGTCGATGGAAGACGTGAAAAAACTGGCGGATTTGGATATCTACGGCGCGATAATAGGCAAAGCCTATTACACGGGCGCAATCAACCTTAAAGAGGCGTTGGAGGTGGCGAGAAAATGATTACGAAACGCATTATTCCTTGCCTTGACGTTAAAAACGGACGAGTGGTCAAAGGGGTCAATTTCCAAGGCCTTGCGGACGTTTCCTCCCCCGTGGAACTGGGTAAGTATTACAGCGACAACGGCGCGGACGAACTGGTGTTTTACGATATCACGGCGTCCTTTGAAGGCAGAAAATTGTTCTCGGACATTTTGAAAGAGGTAGCGTCGACCATCTTTATACCCTTGACCGTCGGCGGTGGCATCAACGGCGTGGAGGATTTTGACAGGGTGTTAAAGTGCGGCGCGGATAAGGTCAGCGTCAATTCGGGCGCAATCCGCAATCCGTCCATCATTTACGAGGCGGCGAAGCGCTACGGCAGTCAGTGCGTCGTCCTTTCGGTGGATGCAAAACGGGTGAACGGCACCTACCACGTCTTTGCCAAAGGGGGCAGAGAGGACACGGGCATGGACGCTATCGAGTGGATTAAACGTGGCGTCGCGGACGGCGCAGGCGAAATCGTCTTGAACTCTATCGACACGGACGGCGTGAAGACGGGGTTTGATTTAGAGATGTTGAAGGCGGTGTGCGACGTCGTTTCCGTGCCTGTTATAGCCTCGGGTGGCGCAGGGTGCAAGGAGGACTTTACGACCCTGTTTAAGACCCTGCCCAAGGTAGACGCAGGGCTGGCGGCATCTATTTTTCACTTCGGTGAGGTGGACATTAACGACCTGAAAAAAACCTTGCTTGCGCAAGGCATACCAATGAGAATATAAGGAGAAATATATGTTGAACATTGAGGAGTTAAAATTTGACGAAAAGGGCTTGATTCCTGCCATCGTCGTGGACGGCGATACGAAAAAGGTGTTGACCCTTGCGTATATGAATAAGGAAAGCCTGAAAATCACGCTGGAAAAGAAATTGACCTGCTTTTACAGCAGGTCCCGTCAGCAACTCTGGCTCAAAGGGGAGACGAGTGGCAACTACCAGCACGTCCTGTCCATCACGGCAGATTGCGACAAAGACGCCCTCGTCGTCGAGGTGAAGAAGGACGGACCTGCCTGCCATACGGGCGAAGATAGTTGCTTTTTCAATCCCGTCGTGGAAAGGGAGGAGGCGCCTTTCTCCTTGCACTCGTTGGAGAAGATGTTGCAGGGCAGAAAGAAAGACAAACCCGCTGGCTCCTACACGACCTACCTCTTCGAAAAAGGGCTCGACAAAATCCTGAAGAAAATAGGGGAGGAGAGCACGGAGGTTATCATCGCGGCAAAGGCGGAAGATAGAAAAGAAACGGTCTACGAAATCGCAGATTTGACCTACCACGTCCTCGTTTTAATGGTCGAGGCAGGGATACCTTTGGAGGAAATCTACGCGGAACTTGCCTCTCGACACGTAATAGATAAGAAGGTTAAGCAAGAAAAGATGACCAATTAAAAGACGTATATACGTCGCCATACTTCGTCGAGGTGCATCTTTTGCTTGCTTGCGTACGACTAGTACGCGCCCTGCGCAAAAGATTTCTCTCCTT
>JAFVXN010000018.1 GCA_017501125.1 Clostridia bacterium | reverse complement strand
GGACAGGGTGCGCAAGCGAGGATATAGTAGTCCGCAGGCATTATTTTTCGTCCCTTTACCCCCTCCTTCTCGTACAGGGCGTTGAGACGGCCTTGCAGATTAGACGCGAGGGTTTTATCCGCCTCGTCGCCCTTTAAGTAAAAGACTTGACCGCCCCTTTCCAGCGAAGAGGAATAATAATTTTGATGGACGGAGAGCAGGAGCGCAGGCGACTCCCTTTCGATAATCTCTTTCCGCCTCGCCATATCCCTCCTCTTAAAGCCCTTTGCCGTCGTATCGTATAACCCCTCTTTCGTCTTCCTCGTGAGTGCAATCTCAAACCCTCTCGAACGCAATTTCTCGCTGAGTTTTAAGGCGATTTTCAGGTTGATATCGCTTTCCTTTAGCCCCGTATTTATACCCGAAACGCCGCCGTCGATGCCACCATGTCCTGCGTCAATCGCGATTTTTACGCTATTGGAGAGGGCGAACACCTCTTTGCTCATCAACACCTCGGCACACATGGACACCGCCACGAAAAAGCCGATAAATATCACACAGACAACGGATATAATCCCTACGATTTTCTTCATATCCCTATCCTATGCAATCGGGCGCGAGCGTATGACGAGGCGCATAAGACGAAGTTAGACATTTTTTGTCCAAACCCCGACTTTTTCGACAGCAAAATTAGGCTATACTTTGCCTATGAAACATTTGCTTTCCGCCAGCGCCGTCGGCGGCGCCATTAGCCTAGTCGTCCTCTTTTTGCTCTGCTTTTTCGGCGTACATATCTATCTTTATCTTTCCGCAAAAAGGAAAGAACCGCCACCTGAACCGCCCGCGCCTGAGCCGCCACCCGAGCCCGAACCCGTCTATTACATCGTCGAAAAAAAGCGACGGCGCGTCAAAGAGGATTATTCCGCCCCGAAGCGGATAGATTTCAAATAAAAAACGCAGGGATTTTGCCCCTGCGTTTTTTGATTAGTCTTCGTATTTTTCAAGGTTTTTATCGTCTGCCCACAGCCTCTCCAAATGGTAGAAAAGCCTCGTGTCGTCGTTAAAGATATGCACGATTACGTCGCCGTAGTCGACCACCGCCCATCTGCCGTCGCGCACCCCTTCCGTACGGGTTGGTTGCACGCCGAATTCCTTTTCAATCGCCTCTTCGATGCCCTCGCCCATCGCGCGTATTTGGGGCGCGTTGGAGGCACCTGCGATTACAAAGTAATCGCAAAGAGTCGTCTTTTCGCGCACGTCCAAGATGACGATATCCTTACCTCTTTTGGCGCTGAGCGCCTTGCAAGCCGCCAAAGCCAACTGCCTACTGGTTATCTCTGCCATATCAATTCTCCACTCCTTTTTCGTAATATTCGTAGGCGCGCTCCGTCAGGTGATAGGGAATTTGTCCCTTTTTCTTTACCCTCGTCAGCGTCCTTTTCAAACTTTCTTTTAGGCAAGCGTCCAAGCCGTCCTTCGACCAAAACGCCCTACGCAACTCGTCCACCCCTTCGTAATCTCGCCCCGCCTCCAAACCGTCGGCAAGATAGACGAGTTTTTCCAGCGTCGACATATTCGCCCGACCGCTCGTATGATAGCGGATAGCGTCCAAAATTTCACCGTCCGTTATATGGAAAGATTTTTCTGCCAGATACGCGCCCGTAAATTGATGAAGGACGGGGGCAGGTACGGGTTCATCTAAGGAAAAACCGTCCAAAAGGAGGGAATCTTCACACAAATCTTTGGCGCAATCGTGAAAGAGCGCCGCGGTAATCGCTTTCCTTTCGTCCACCTTCAAAGAGGGGGCACGCTCCGCCGCCAACTTAGCGACGCGCAGACTGTGCGCCTTCCTTTTGGGGGATTGCAACGCGAGTGCCTCCTTGGCAAAGGGTATCTCGTACACCTTTTCGTCCATTAAATACTTTTCAACCTCGCCATCCAACAGCCCGTCCGTCTTTTCACCCGCGGAGAGCAGGACGCGAATTTCGGTAGAGGACACCGCCTTTCCTTCGTATTCTATCACGACGAAAGACTTGTTAAAGCGGCGCTGAAAATCGGCGCGTTCTTTTTCCTGCCAACCTGCCTCTTCCGCCCTACCGCAAACGGCGAGCGTCACGTTATCCAAGATATCTTGAGGATTGCGCCAACTGGGAAAATCTCGTAGCATATCCGTGCCAACCAAAAAATAGAGAGTGGCGTCGGGGTAAAGCCCCTTAAAATATCGGCAGGTCAGATAGGAATAACTCGTGCCTTTTTGCTCCAACTCGTAGCGACTAATCTCCGCCTTTTTTACCTTGGAAAAAGCAATCTCTAAGGCGCGCAAACGAGTTTCGTCGTCCGCCAACCGCTTTCCCTTTTTGTGTGGAGGCACCGCCGCTGGGACGATAAACAACTTGTCCAGCCCGAGACACTCTATTGCCGACGCCGCCATCCTGACGTGTTCGGTATGCACGGGGTCGAACGACCCTCCGAAAATCCCTATCTTCATTTTCTTTCCTTTTTAACGCCGATTATCTCTACCCTTTCATTATACTATATATTTTTCGATTTTTCAAGTTTAATTCTCATTTTTTTAGGCAAAAATCCTATTATGAAAAAATGGGTATTCGTTTCCGATCTGATTTTTACTTTTACCATCCTTTTTTTGCCGATGCTTTGCTGGCTAAGATTTTTGCACTTCCCTCTTTGGAGTGCTATCCTGCTCTCCGCTTTAGTCGGTGCGGGAGGCGTTTGTCTCGTCGGCGTGTTCAAGAGCAAAAAGGACGAAAAACTGCTGTTAAAGCGCACGGAAGAAAAGGAGAGGCGGCTCCTTCTATCCCACCTCTCACTCCTTTCGCCCGAAGCGTGTCTGCGGTACTTATTCCCCGACGAGACGCCCGTCGTCAAAAACGGACTGTGGGTTTTGGATAAGGAGCCCCTAATCTTCCCTCTTTTTTTATGGAGAAAGGTGGGTAAGGAGGAGGTGCTACCTTTCGTGAGACTGTGCCTTACCGAACGAAAACAAGGAAAAATCCTGTGCGAGGAGTTGACGGACGAGGCGCGTGCCTTCTTATCCGCCTTTTCCATCGAATACGAACAGGGCACCGAAGTATATAAACGCCTAAAAGAGGAAGAGCGATTGCCCGAAAACTACCTCAGCGCGCCCTTCTTTGCCAAAAAGAAAAAACGGCTGGGCAGGCTGTGGTTCGCAAAAAAGAACAGCCGCCGTTTCCTTATCGGCGGCGGGCTGCTACTCTTGTCTTCGTTGATCGTTCCTTTTCCCTATTATTACGTCGTATGCGGTTGCGTATTGATGCTTGCCGCCGCGCTCGTGCGGATACTCGGCTATCGCTGAACGGCGACTACCGCCTCTACGAGCCGACCTATCACGTCGCTTGCCGTCATCGCCATTTCGCCCGTGGTTTCTCTTGCAATTTCCGCCCCT
>JAFVXN010000211.1 GCA_017501125.1 Clostridia bacterium | reverse complement strand
TTTTCCTCTACCAGCGCCTTGACGGTGGGAAGGATTGCCTGTGCCTCAACGCTACCCAAACTACCCGTCACGAAGTCGTTCTGCATATCCACGACGACCAACAATTTTTTCATTATTTCGCCTCGTTCTTCGTCGTGTCTGCATACGCCTTTTCGTAAGCGGCGACGCATTTGTTAATGATATCCACAGCCTCGTCGCGATGACAAATTTCTTTGACCGTCGTCTGCTTGTGTTCGAGCGACTTATACACCTCGAAGAAGTGCATCATTTCCTCAAAGACGTGCGTGGGCAACTCGTGAATGTCGTAATAATTCTTGTAGGTAGGGTCGCCGAAAGGAATCGCGATAATCTTTTCGTCCAACGCCCCACCGTCTATCATCTTAATCATCCCGATAGGATAGCAAGACACGAGGGTCATAGGATAGATGGTCTCGCCGCAGAGCACCAGTACGTCCAGCGGGTCGCCGTCGTCGGCAAGCGTGCGGGGAATGAACCCGTAGTTGGCAGGATATACCGTAGAGGTATACAGCACCCTGTCAAGTTTCAAAAAACCCGTTTCTTTATCCAATTCGTATTTCGCCTTGCAGCCTTTGGGAATCTCGATGAGCGCCTCGAACTTCTTCGCCGTAATGCGCTCCTTGCTGATGTTATGCCAAATATTCATAAAAACTCCTAACGTTTGTTTTTCATTGTTGTTTTACTATTTTATCACACTTTTTATCATTACGCAAGAAAGTATGCCCCGTTTTTTCAATTTTATTGTCAAAATTTATCTTATTTTTATGATAGAAACGCAAAATTTTTTGCAAGCACTCCCAACCGTGCCGTCGCCGCACAAAAAAAGTAAAACAATTTTATTTTTTGGTGCAAAAAACTTTGACAACCCCAAAAAAATGTGGTATAGTATTATGGCAATCGGGCCGATGCAGAAGTACCCAAGTGGCTCAAGGGGCTCCCCTGCTAAGGGAGTAGCATCAGTAATGGTGGCACGAGTTCAAATCTCGTCTTCTGCGCCAAAAACCCTGTGATGACTTTCGTCGTCGCAGGGTTTTTTCGTGCGGGAGGTGAGTTTTGCATATATTTTTCCATTTATGGAAAAATTTTTTTACTTTTTCATTTTCCTTCTTCACCGCTTTTTCATTAAAAATCAAGCATTTTCTCTTGACTTATCCTACCCGTAGTGTTATAATTTTTTATAGATGGTATAAATACCATCACTAAAAAAACCGATTAGGTGTTTTATGAATATTATTTTCGACCTCATATTTTACGGCGTGCCACAGACGGGCGATACCGTCATGTCAGCCATTTTATATTATTTCTCGACGGTGACGAGCGTGCTATTCGTCGTTATGTACCTGCACCAACTCATCTACCTTATCGTCGGTAGTTGCGTGCACACGAAGATTAAGCACCCTACCCCCGACGACGTCAAACAGCACAAGATAGGCGTCGTTATCTCGGCAAGGAACGAGAGTAAGGTCATCTCCAACCTCATCGACAGCATCCGCGCCAACGATTATCCACAGGATCTCGTCACCATCTTCGTCATCGCAGACAACTGCACGGACGACACGGCGCAGATTTGCAGAGACTTAGGTTGCGTCGTCGTGGAGAGATTCAACGACAAATTAATCGGCAAAGGCTATGCGCTCAACTACTTCTTCACGAAACTGCACACGGAAGAAGAGTTCGCCGACCTCGTCCCCGAGGCGTATATCATTATCGACGCAGACAACATCTTAAAACCTAATTATATTACGGAAATGAACAAAGCGTACGACGCTGGCAACGACATGGTCACCTCGTATCGCAACACGAAAAACTTCTCGCAAAGTTGGGTGGCGGCAGGCACGGGATACTGGTTCCTGCACGAGACGAGACACCTCAACAACTGCCGTTATCTCTTCCACACCTCTTGCGCAATCTCCGGTACGGGCTTTTTGATTGCAACCAACGTCGTAAAAGAATTCGACAACTGGAAATTCTTTACGCTGACGGAAGATATCGAGTGCTCGACGGAATACGCCTTGACGGGCAGAAAAGTTGCCTATTGTAGCACGGCGGAACTGTACGACGAACAACCCATCACGCTGAAACAATCGTGGAGACAAAGGGAACGCTGGGCAAAAGGCTTCTACCAAGTATTCGGTTTGAAAGGCTGGTCGCTCGTCAAAGCAGGGCTCACCAACTTCAGTTGCTGGGATATCTTGACGACTATCTTCCCCGCCCTGTTCATCACCATGGCGTCCTTGATCGTTATCCCCACGTGTATGATCATCAGCGCCTGCATGCAAGACTGGTACTCCTTTTTCGAAGCCTTGAAAGCACTTGGAGGCGTATTCGTGCCTATGCTTGGGCTGATGTGGGTCGTCGGTGGCCTCATCTGCATTACGGAGTGGAAGAAGATTCTCGCCAACCCGTTCAAAAAGATTTTGTATCTCTTACTCTTCCCCATCTTTATGGGCACCTATATCCCCATCTCCATCGGCGCAATGTTTAGAAAGGTACAGTGGAAACCTATCGAACACACCGCCGCTATCACGATGGAGGAATTACAGGAAGAAGAAAAACTGCAAGAACTTTCCTTGGACGACCAAATCAAACTAATGAAGAAAGAGGGCGAGAAAAACGCCGACGTCGAAAAAGACGCGCAGAGCGACGGCGAGAACGCCGACGTCGTAGACGATCCTAACGAACGCGACAGCGCCTGATAAAATCAAAACAAAAACCACCCGATGAAGGGTGGTTTTTTATTGTGCTATTTTAAGGCTTACGCCACGTCCGCATTCGCGTCCGCCTCGTCCGTCTTTTCCTGCCTCTCTATTTTGCCTTTCGCCTTTTTAATCACCAGCCTAATAACGGGAATTAGTGCAATCGTCAACGCCGTTGCAATGGCACCCGCAAGGAAAATCTCAGGGGCAGGTATGTAGGCGGTCGTCATCGCGTCCGCGCCTGCGTTCTCTAAAAGATTGCCGCACGCCTGATTGATGCCGTTGCCGATTAAAGGCCCCACTATCATCGGGATTAAGACGTAGAAAATCATTCTCACGCCCTGCAACTTACCCGCGTCCTTTTCAGGCGTATAGTCACGTACGATTGCACCGGAAAGCGCCGAAAAGAAGATATAGCCTGCAATCATAATAAACCCTGCCACGCCGAAGAGTATCAGCGTCGCCGTATGGTCCTCAAAACGCATAAAATACATACCGAGGAGCCCTGCCGACATCACGGCGGCGGCGATATACAACGCCTTCGTCTTATCCATCTTATCGCTAAGCACGCCGAGAAAAAGATTGAGCGCCGCGCCGAGGACGATTGCTACCCCGAAGACGATGCTGTATTCCACCACGCTAAAATGCAGATACGTCTTCATATAGATAATCAAATAGGGCATAAAAATTTGGCAGGCTATCCCGTAAATCCCCATCAAACACAAGGTCAAATAAAAGACGGGGTTTTGCTTGATAACGCTGGGTTTGAACCCGTAAAAGATATCCTTGACCGACCCTTTCTTTTCGAGCGTGGGACTGTCTTTAATCACGAACAATCCTACGACGCCACAGGCGGAAATGACGACGCCGAGTACGAGGAAAAGGATTTGATAGCCGATTGCCTCTACGAGTATACCGAATCCGCCAGCCACGATTAGCATGGCAATGAGAGGCAACACGGACAGCACGCTCTCCACCCTACCTCTAAAACTCTCGTGGGTATTGTCGGTCACCCACGCGTTAAAGCAAGCGTCGTTGGCAGTCGAGCCGAACAGCGTCATCACGCAGTCGCCCACGATTACGGCAACGAGTGCGACCGTCACCGCCTTGCCTTCCTCCAGTTGAAAGAGGGTCATCGCACCCTGCACGCTAATCATCCCGAAAAGCGCCACCGTCAAGCCCCAGATTGCGTATCCCCACGCCATAAAGCGACGCCTATCCCCTACCTTATCGGACAGCGTCCCAGCAAAAATCGTCGTCAGCGTCGCCACAACGCCCGACAACTGCACCATCAGCGTAATCGCCTGCAAATCGGTCGAAATCGTATCGTAGACGAAGAGATTAAAATACATATTCTCCACCGACCAAGCAATCTGCCCGATGAGACCGAATAGGATAAGTATCCACCAGTTTCTTTTCCCGAAAGTTTTCATCTTTAGCACTCCTTTCGTTATTGTCCGTATTATAGCATATTTTTTTACCCTTGACAAGGGGCAAAGTTTTCTATCCGCGCAGTTTTTTAAGAAACTCCAAAAAAAACTTTACAAGTGCGCGCGATTGTGATATACTATCGTTATCTCAATAGACATAAGGAGATTTTTATGGCAATCGCAAAGAAAATCGGCAAGATCGCACTCATCGTCCTGCTCTCTTTGGTCACCTTTATCGTCCTGCTCTGGGGCGGTATCAACCTCGCTAAGTTCGGCATCTACGCGGACTATTACGCCGTCAAAGCGGACGTCTGCACCAACCCTGGATTGAACGACGGCTTCGTGTGCCAAGGCATCACCTACGTCGAAGAGGAAGACAAAATCCTCGTATGCGGTTATATGACGGACAAGAGCGCTAGCCGCATCTACGTCACCGACAAATACGGCAACAGTTATTACGTTTCCCTGCAAAAGAAAGACGGCTCCGTCTTCAAAGGCCACGCAGGCGGCATCTCTTACTACGGCGACAAAATCTACCTCGCCAACGACGACGCTATCCACGTAATCCCTTTGAGCGCAGTCCTCACCGCCACGTCTGGCGCGACGGTATCCATCACGCAAAAAATCGCCGTCAACAACCAAGCGTCCTTTATCTACGCTGACGAAACGCACCTGTACGTAGGCGAATTCCACGACGGCGAAAACTACGTGACGGAACACCCCTACGAGACCCCTCACGGCACCAACTACGCCATCGTAGAAAGATTCGACCTCAACGACTTGACGCAGCCCGACAAAGTATATTCCATCCCCAACAAGGTGCAAGGTTTCTGCTATGCGAACGGCAAGATCGTCCTCTCCACCTCCTACGGCTTGGCGGATAGCCACTACTACGTCTACGAGGAAAGCGAGGCGTACGACTCCGGCGAGGTCTTAAACGGCGCACCCGTCTATTTCTTGGGCGATTGCAAACGCGACCTGAAAGGACCTGCTATGGCAGAAGGGCTCGACTATATGGACGGCAAAGTCATCACGCTGACGGAAAGCGCCTCCAACAAATACGTCTTCGGCAAATTCTTCTTCGCCTTCCAAATCGTTGCGTTGGATATCGTATAATCTTAGCATCAACTTTTTCCCCGTGGCATAACGCCACGGGGATTCCTTTTTTAATCAAATTTCCGCAAACAAAAAACACCGTATAAACGGTGTTTTTCTTTTTTGATTATAACGGCAATCAACTAAGAGATGCGATTACCTCCACCTCGACCAACGCACCCTTGGGCAAATCTTTTACCGCCACGCAACTTCTAGCAGGTTTCTCGGTGAAATACTTTGCGTACACGCCGTTAAAAGCCGCAAAATCGGCGATATTTGCCAAGAAACAAGTCGTCTTGACCGCTTTTTCAAGGCTGCTGCCCGCCGCCGTCAAAACCGCGCTAAGGTTCTTCATCACTTGTTCCGTTTGTTCCTCAATCGTCGCGCCCACCATCGTGCCCGTTGCAGGGTCCAAAGGAATTTGACCAGACGTGAAGACGAGATCGCCCACCTTGATAGCCTGAGAGTAAGGTCCGATTGCCGCAGGGGCAAATTCCGTCGCTACTTTTTCCATACCTATTTTCTCCTTATAAAAGTTTGAATCCAAAATCGGTCAACGCACGCTTAATCTGCGCGATATGATCGTAGTTCCTCGTCTCCAACACGATACGAAGATAGCAGCCGTTGACGTCCGCCCCCTCGTTCGCCCTTTCGTGGTGCACGGAGGTGACGTTGCCGCCCAAGTCCGCGATGATGCGAGAGACGTTCTTGAGTTGCCCAGGCTTGTCCATCAACTCAATCATCAGTTGGCAATTTCTTCCGCTCATAATCAAGCCACGCTTGATGACGCGCGAAAGAATAGTCACGTCAATGTTGCCACCCGACAAAAGACATACCGTCTTTTTACCCGCCACGGGCACTTTCCCGAACAGCGCCGCCGCCACCGCGACCGCACCTGCCCCTTCCGTGACGAGTTTGTGCTGTTCCATCAGCGCAAGAATCGCCGCCGAGATTTCGTCGTCCGTGACCGTCACGATATCGTCAACGTATTTTTGACAGAGTTTATAGGTGAGGGCGCCAGGTTTTTTAACCGCGATGCCGTCCGCTACCGTCGATACGCTAGACAACTCCTCGATTTGTCCGTCGTGGACGGAATTGCGCATAGAGGGTGCCCCTGCCGCCTGAACGCCGTATACCTTGATGTTGGGATTAATCGTCTTTAACGTATACGCCACGCCCGCAATCAAGCCACCGCCACCGATGGGCACGATGACCGCGTCCATATCGGGGAGTTGTCGGGCAAGTTCCAGCCCGATAGTACCTTGCCCTGCGATAACGTCAGGGTCGTCGAACGGGTGGATAAAGGTGTACCCCATCTCCTCTTGCAAGGACAGCGCCTTTTGATAGGCGTCGTCGTAGACCCCTTCGACGAGACATACCTTCGCACCATAACTTTTCGTCGCCTCGACCTTGGAGATAGGCGCACCGTCAGGCAAGCAAATGACGGCGTCGATACCGTTCTTTTGTGCCGCCAAGGCTACGCCTTGCGCGTGGTTGCCCGCCGAACAAGCCACCACCCCTTTCGCCTTTTCTTCGGGCGAAAGTTTGCTCATCTTATAGTACGCACCGCGCACCTTGAAAGAGCCCGTAATCTGCAAGTTTTCCGTCTTTAAGTACAGATTTGCACCAGGGACGAGTTTGGGGGCGTAGATAACGTCCGTCTCGCGGATAACCCCTTTTAACGCGTTGCTAGCGTTGTAAACTTCGTTGATTTGTATCATAATACACCTTCTTTAACGTATACTGTCGATAAATTGTTCGGCGCACCTTGCGGACCTGTTGCCCTTCTGCAACGCAAACGCCTCCGCCTTAATATCCATCTCCGCGTCGGGCGTCAACCCGTGGCGAATCGCCAACCCGTGGACGATCTCCAGATACAACTGCTTGCTGGGTTTGGAGAAAAGTACGCTGAGCCCGAATCTTTCGCTGAGGGAAAGGGTCTCTTGCAAAGTGTCGTTGCGGTGCACGTCGCCACCCTCTCTATCCGCAAAATTTTCTTTGATGATGTGCCGTCTGTTGCTCGTCGCGTAGATGACTGCGTTGTCTGCACGCGCGCTAGCGCTCCCTTCGAGCGCCGCTTTGAGCATAGAGAAATTGTCGTCGTTTTTATTGAAAGACAAGTCGTCGATAAACAGGATAAATTTCAAAGGATTCTCGGCGATCTTTCCCATCACGTAAGGGAGCAAATACAACTGATCTTTTCGTATCTCAATCAGCCTAAGCCCTTGCGCGTAGTACGTGTTGACGAGCGCCTTTACCGTGGACGATTTGCCCGTGCCCGCGTCGCCGCAGAGCAGGACGTTGGCGGCGTGCTTGCCCGCAAGGAAAGCGCGCGTGTTCTCGTCCACGAGCCCCCTTTCCCTTTCGTAGCCGATGAATTTCGACACGTCCGTCTTATCCGCACTCTTGATAGGCAGAATCTTCTTATCGTCGTCGATACGGAACATGGGATAGGAGGAAAATACGCCGTATCCGTACCTGCCTACCCCGTTTACGCGCATTTCGTAGGATTTTGAAAGAGAAATGGCGGCTGACTCGTAGGTGGGCAAACTCGCCCTCTCCTCTTCGTCAAGCCCCATATCCTGTGCAAAATCGTCCGCACGCAAGGAGGCGAGGACGGAGAAAGCGAGCAACTCCTTTTCCAACGCGTCTTTTACGCAAGCAGGGACTTCCTTCCCTTGGGCTTTTGCCTTGATGTAGACGTTCTCGTCCTCGAAGATAAGGCGAGAGACGAGCGCCGTCAGCGAACCGCCTGCCCTATATATCTCCGCGACGAAAGACGCGTACGCACGCAACTTTTCCGCCTTGTCTTCCCTTTTGACGTACGCAAAAAAGGCGCCGAGCAAGGGAGTGTCCAACACCCCCTCCAACACGCTGACCGTATTCAATCTATGATAGAGTTTTTCAAAAGCGCCTTTTCCCATACCTTGCCTTCTTACAAATTGTCAATAACTGCCTTCGTCATCTCCGTGCAGGTCAAAGGCGTGCCTTCTCTGCACAAGTCCGCGGTGCGGAGCCCTTTATTGAGCACCTTATCCACCGCCTCGACGATGGCGTCGCTCTCCGCCTTCATATCGAACGCGTACAAGAGCATCATTGCCGCCGACAAAATGGTGGCGATAGGATTTGCTTTATTCTGCCCTGCGATATCGGGCGCGGAGCCGTGGATAGGCTCGTACAAGCCCCTCGTACCGCCAGACAAGGACGCCGAAGGCAACATACCGATAGAGCCCGTAATTTGGCTCGCCTCGTCCGACAAGATATCGCCGAACATATTGCTCGTGACGATGGTATCGAATTGCGCAGGGTTTCTCACCAGTTGCATAGCCGCGTTGTCAACGAGCATATCAGCCACTTCCACGTCGGGGTATTCCGCCGCGATTTCGTGGACGATCTTTCTCCAAAGACGAGAGGTCTCCAAGACGTTGGCTTTGTCGATACTCGTGAGTTTTTTCCTTCTCTTTCTTGCCGTCTCGAACGCCACGCGCACGATACGCTCGATCTCCATACGGCTGTACGCCTCGGTGTCGTACGCTTCCTCGCCGTACTTGCCCTCGCGATACCCTCTCTCGCCGAAATAGATACCGCCCGTGAGTTCTCTCACGATCATAATATCAAAGCCCTTTTCGACGATATCGGGGCGCAGAGGACACTCCTCTTTGAGGGCGGGGTACAACTTGGCAGGGCGGAGGTTGGTGAACAACCCCATCGCACTCCTGATGCCAAGGAGCGCCTTTTCAGGGCGCAAGTTGCCAGGCAGGGTATCCCACTTGGGTCCGCCTACCGCACCGAGCAAAACGCTGTCCGACGCCAAGCACCCTTCCACCGTTTCCTCAGGGAGAGGTTTGCCCGTCGCGTCGATGGCGCAGCCGCCGATAAGATAGGGGGTAAAGGTAAACTCGTGCCCGAATTTATCCGCTACCGCTTTCAAAACTTCCACTGCGCTGTCAACGATCTCAGGTCCAATCCCGTCGCCACGCAGCAACGCTATATTCTTTTTCATACTAACTCCTTAAGCGCTCGTGCGCGCGTATACGCGTACACGGGTGCGTCATTTATTGATAAAAGGTCGGTTATTTGATAAGTCCGCTCTTGATGCTTTCAATCAAACCGCCACCCTCGATAATCTTTTGGATAAATTCGGGGAAAGGTTTGACGGCAAAAGACTTACCCGTCGTACGGTTGTAGATGACCCCTTCCGTCAAGTTCGCCTCTACCTTGTCACCGTCGGCGATACCGTCCACCGCCTCGTCACTCTCGACGATAGCGAGCCCGATATTGATAGAGTTGCGATAGAAGATACGCGCAAAACTTCTTGCCACGACCAAAGAAATACCGCTTTCTTTGATGGCAAGGGGAGCGTGCTCACGAGAGGAGCCACAACCAAAGTTGTAGCCAGCGACCATCACGTTGCCCACCTCCACTTTGTTGACGAAATCCTTATCGATATCTTCCATACAGTGGGAGGCAAGTTCCTTCTTGTCGCTCGTATTCAAGTATCTTGCAGGAATGATAACGTCCGTATCGACGTTGTCGCCGTATTTGATGGCTTTACCGTTAAAAATCATTAGAGCACCTCCAAAGGACCAGCAATTTTGCCTGCGATTGCACTCGCCGCCGCTACCGCAGGGCTAGCAAGATAAACCTCCGACTTGACGTCGCCCATACGCCCGACGAAGTTTCTATTCGTCGTCGCGACTGCCCTTTCGCCTGCCGCCAAAATGCCCATATAACCGCCAAGGCAGGGACCGCAAGTAGGCGTCGACACGACGCAACCAGCCTCGATAAAGATAGTCAAGAGCCCGTTCTGGAGCGCTTTAAGATAGATGTCCTGCGTCGCAGGGATAATGATGGCGCGGACGTGTTTTGCAATCTTCTTGCCTTTCAAAATCGCCGCCGCCTCTTCGAGATCCTTATAGTGACCGTTGGTGCAAGAGCCGATGACGACTTGGTCTATCTTCACCTCGCCTACCTCGTCGACGGTGCGCGTATTTTCAGGCAAATGAGGGAAAGCGATAGTCGACTTGATTTTGCTAAGGTCGATTTCGTACGTCTTTTCGTACACCGCGTCCTCGTCCGCCTTGTAGGCTACAAAAGGACGGTCAGAGTGCGCTTTTACGTACGCCTCCGTCTGTTCGTCCACCTCGAAGATACCGTTCTTTGCACCAGCCTCAATCGCCATGTTGGAGATGGTGAGTCTATCGTAGACGGTGAGTTCCTTTACGCCCTCGCCGACGAATTCCATCGATTGATAGAGGGCGCCGTCTACGCCGATTTTGCCGATGATGTGCAAGATGACGTCCTTACCAGACACCCAAGGATTGAGTTTGCCTTTGAGGACGAATTTGATGGCGGAAGGCACCTTGAACCAAGCCTTGCCCGTTGCCATACCGCACGCCATATCCGTCGAGCCTACGCCCGTGGAGAAAGCGCCGATTGCACCGTAGGTGCAAGTATGCGAGTCCGCGCCGATAACGACGTCCCCAGGCACGACCAAACCCTTTTCGGGAAGGAGTGCGTGCTCGATACCCATACGCCCTACGTCGTAAAAATGGGTGACCTCGTGCTCGTTGCAGAAATCTCTACACATTTTGCATTGCACGGCGGCTTTGATGTCCTTGTTGGGGGCGAAGTGGTCCATGACCATCGTCACCTTGTCCTTGTCGTAGACGTCTTTCACGCCGAGTTTATTGAATTCCTTAATCGCCACGGGAGAGGTGATGTCGTTGCCGAGCACCCTATCCACGTTGACCAAAATGAGTTGCCCTGCCTCTACGCTGTCTAAACCTGCGTGTGCGGCAAGGATTTTTTGTGTCATAGTCATTGCCATAACTTTACTTTCCTTAATCTTATTTCTTGTTAATAATTGCGCCTTTATCTGCGGAACTGACTTGCGCGGCGTAGCGTTTCAAATAGCCCGATACTTCCTTCTTCTTGATGGGCATCTCCGCCTTACGCTTTGCAATTTCCTCGTCGGAAACGAGCAACTTAATGCTATAATTAGGGATATCGATCGCAATCCTGTCGCCGTCCTTGACGTAGGCGATAAGACCACCCGAAACCGCCTCTGGAGAGACGTGACCGATAGACGCACCACGGGTCGCACCCGAGAATCTACCGTCGGTGATGAGCGCAACGTCTTTGTCTAAGCCCATACCGGCAATCGCCGAGGTGGGGGACAACATTTCGCGCATACCAGGGCCGCCTGCAGGGCCTTCGTAGCAGATGACGACGACGTCCCCTTTGACGATCTTACCTGCGTAGATAGCGGCAATGGCTTGCTCTTCACTTTCGTATACTTTGGCAGGACCTTCGTGGACGAGCATTTCAGGCGCAACCGCCGCACGTTTTACCACGCACCCGTCGGGGGCAAGGTTGCCTTTCAAAACGGCTATACCGCCCGTTTGTCCAAACGCCGTTTCTTTGCTGCGGATAACGTCCGCATCCATCACATTCGCGTCCTTGATATTCTCCGCCATCGTCTTGCCCGTGCAGGTCAAAACGTCCGTATCAATCAACCCCAAATCTTCGAGTTGTTTGAGGACGGCGTATACGCCGCCTGCCTCGTACAAGTCTTCCATATAAGTAGGACCTGCCGGCGCAAGGTGGCAAAGGTTGGGGGTGCGTTCACTAATTGCGTTGACTTCTTCGAGATCGAAAGGCACGTCACACTCGTTGGCGATTGCCGGC
>JAFVXN010000210.1 GCA_017501125.1 Clostridia bacterium | reverse complement strand
TTACGGGTTCTAAGGTCAAAAGAATTTCCGTTGCCGCTTTCGAAAGGGGTACAACCAGAGGCGAGCAGAGAGGTCAAAAAGCCCGTCAAAACGTCGCCGCTACCCCCTTTCGCCTGACCGGAATTACCGCTCGTACAAAGCGTCGTCTTCTCGCCGTCCGTCACGATGGTAGAGGCACCTTTCAATAGGAGCACCACACCGTTTTCTTTCGCATACGCTTTGGATATATCCAAAGCGTTTTTATTGATTTCTTCCACCGATTGTTGAGTCAATCGGGAAAATTCCTTTTTGTGTGGCGTCATGACGACGCTGCATTTTTTTGACCTAAAAAGCGCGGCTCGTTCCTCGCAAGGGAGAGCGGAAAGCGCGTTCAATCCGTCGGCGTCGACGACCAACTTCCCCTCGTAATTTTTAAGCAAAAAACGCAAGATATCTTTCGTCTTTTCGCCCGTCGTCGCCCCTACGCCAAAACCCACTGCGTCGTAGGACAAAAGGGAGGTATAATCTGCCTCGACGAACTCCGCCTTGCACCCGACGAGCAACGCCTCGGGCACCTTCAAATAGAAGGCTGGCAAGATTTTTTCGTCCGTGTAGAGGGTGGAATAGCCCGCGCCGCCTCGCACACAAGCCGACAGCGCAAGATAGGCTGCGCCCGTGTACTGCTCGCTACCGCCGACGATTGCCGCCCTGCCGAAAGTGCCTTTGTGAGAGTTGCGTTTTCTTTTCGGCAACGCCCCTTTGACCGTTTCGTCCGTCGCCAAGCGCACGTACTCGCCCTCGGGCAAGCAAATCCCGATATCCACGCAAGAGACTTCGCCGCAAACGTCCAGCCCGTCGCCGATAGCCGTAGAAAGTTTCTTAAACCCAAAACAAACGGTGGCGTCTGCCTGCACCGCGCCAAACGGCGCGCTACCGTCGTCACACAGTCCGCTAGGCACGTCCGCTGAAAGCAATTTTGCCCCTTGATTTTTGTACGCGTTGATGCGGGCGATTATCTCCGCTTCGCCACCGCGCGGACGGAATCCCGTGCCGAACAAACAATCGACGACGAGGGAATATTCCCCTTCGGGGAATTCGGTGACGACCAAGCCTCCCCCTTCTAAATATCTGTCGTAATTATCACGGCACTCCTTGGTGCACTTATCGCCCAAAAAGAGCACGCTGACGGGCAATCCGTCCTCGCGCAATTTTCGCGCGCACACGAAGCCGTCGCCGCCGTTGTTGCCACCGCCACAGACGACGAGCGTCGCACCTTTCGTCATAGATTTCGCCTTCAAAAAAAGCCCTTCTCCCGCGCGCTCCATAAGCGTAAGGGAGGGCACGCCGACCGTTTCTATCGTGTATGCGTCCGCCTTGCGCATTTCGTCGTTGGTTAAAAGTATCATACCTTCTCCTTCCTCCGCAAAGATATCTCCACCGCGCTCTTTTTTTGGCGTCGTCCGTCTACCGTAATCACGAGCAAACCGCTTTCGTCTACCCCTTCGGCTATCGCCGCATAACGACGCTCCCCTTCGATAATCTCCACCTCGCCCAAATGTCCCAGTCGGGCAAAATACGCCTCTTTGGCGACGGGTGCAAGGAGGTTGTTCATCAGGCTTTCTTCCACCTCGGCGACGGGTATCCTTTTGCCCGTCGACTGAAAAAGGGTGGTCGCAATCGGGCGCAAGTCCGCCTCAAGGTCGTTGTTAACGTTGAGCCCTATACCGATTATCGCCCGCTTTATCCTATCCCCCTGAAGAAGATTTTCCGTCAAGATTCCACATATTTTTTTGCCGCCGACGAGCACGTCGTTGGGCCACTTTATCTCGGGTTTTAACCCGTAGTCTTCCAGCGTCTTACACACCGCAACCGCCGCCTTAACGACCAGCAAAAAAGAGTCCCTTGCCAGCAACTGATCGGGATAGTGCACCCAACTGAGATACACCCCTCCTTCCTGCGAAGAAAAACTACGTCCTTCCCTGCCCCTGCCCTTGTCTTGACAGGTCGCCACAATCCACCTATCCTGCCCGTCCAAAGGCAACGTTTTGGCATAGTCGGACGTGGACGAAAGGCGGTCAAAACGCACCACGGGTGTCGATTTTTCATGATTCAACTCTACCATGCCCCTATCCTTCCCAGTCTTCCAGTTCCGCAAGGTCGCTTAACGCCGATCTTGCCGTATCGTAATCAAAGCCCTTCGACAAAAGATGACGAAATCCCTTTTGCAAAGTTTCTCTATCCGCCGTCTTCCCTCGCATATACTTTTGCAACAGCGTCAGCGCCGTCTTTTTTTCCTGTTCCTCGTCGACGCTATCGAGTGCCTCCGTCATATCTTCGTCCGTCACACCCTTGGCGCGCAACTCCATACGGATAAGGCGCTTGCCCTTCTTTTTCGAAGCATAACCGCAATAGGCGGTGGCGTACGCGCCGTCGTCTAAAAACCGATAATCCGTCATCTTCTCCAACACGTGATTGATTACCACGGGCAAGTACCCCTTTTTCTTTAAGTAATCCCTGACCTGTTTTTTCGTCTTTTGGGTAGCGGACACGTAGTTGACCGCCTTAGAGAGTGCCTCGTCTTTATCGCTGGCAAGTTGGATAGCGGCGAGCAAGGCGTCGTCCACCTGCATACCGACTTTCACGCGGTGCTGCATGACGGCGAGCACGGTCAGCGCACAGGAAAATTTGCCGTCAACGTATACGTTGCAGCGGGTTTTGTCTTTACTTTGCGCACTAATCGACGTTATCACTCCCATTGAGCGCCACTCCTCATTTTTTTCTATGCTATTGTACCACGAAAAAAGTCGGTTGTCAATCCACAAAATTGTGGCGTTTTTTGCAAAACTCCTTGCAATTTCTCTAATACTGCGATATAATGTATTATAGAATAGCGTCTTTGGTCGTCTTTGCGCGCGCCTTATGCAAAGGCAACTAAAAATCGGGACGTTATCGCGAGGTGCTTTTATGGCAAACGAACAAACAAAGAAACAACCCTCCCCTCAAAAGAAAGGCGAGAAAAAAGACGAGAAGAAATCGATTAAAGGCAAAGTCGTCGCAGGGATAATCTTCTCGATTATCGGCGGTTTTAGCTTAGGCGTCGTATCCACCCTCGGCGGACTTTTCGGGGCAGGATATTACTTGCTCAACGGCGCGACCCTCAAAGACAGCGTCGACACCGTAGAGACGATTACGGGACAAGAAATCGACTACTCGCAATTTATCACGGACGAACTCGCAAGCAATACCGTCATCGGCGCGGTACAGCAGGTCGCTTCCCTTGCGCAAGAGGCGCAAGACGGCACCCTGTGCTTATCCTCGTTGGAAAGATTTACGCCCATGGTTCGCACGACGGTGGAAGACAATCTCTTGCCTTTCTTCGAGTCGTACGGCGTCACCGTTTCTTCACAGGAATTGCTATCCACCCCTTTTAGCGAATTGGGCGACTTTATCGGCGAAGCCATCAACGGCATGGAGATCGGCAAGGCAATTTCGTCCTTCTCTGGTAGCGAAGTCAGTGGATTGATACTGATGTTCGCCTACGGCGAAGAAAATTACGAATACGTCCAAAAAACGACTGCAGGCGGCAATGAAATCGTTATGCTCGGCAACAACAGACCCGTCGTCGTGGGCGATTTTATGGAAGAAGATAAACTCAGCGAATTGCTCTCTCACCTCTCCTTGGCTGCCTTTATGGAAGCCGCAGGCGGCGCGCAACAGGACGAACCGCTTATGCGCGCAATCCTCTACGGAGAAGAAGGCGTAGACTACGACGTGGTCGGCGGCGAAGTCGTGATGAAACCGAGAACGTACACCTTTGAGAGCAACGTCTTCACGGACACCGAAAGCGGTATTACCTATACCTATAACAACGCGGCGCAAGCGTGGTACAATACGCAAACGGGCTACGCCATCGTCACGGGTCAAAACGGTTACGACTATGTCGTCGTAGACGGCAACGGGGAAATCGTAGAATTCCTGCAATCCACGGCTGGCGCGTACAACGTGCACCGTTTTCCCGCTGACGGGCCTTTCACCCCTGCCAACGCCGTCGTGCAAAGACGCCGCGGTATCACCGTGGATAAGATTATGCAAGACGGAATCGACACCGATATCATTATGACGATGAGAATCGCCGATATCGTGGGTTCCGTCGATCAGGCAACTAACCCCTTGATGTATACTATCGCAAACAAGGGCTGGAAGGTGGGCGACATCAACGCTGCCAACATCAACACCTTAAAACTCGGTGAAGTCATCGCTATCCCCAACGACCCCACCTCGATTATGTACCTGCTCCGCAACGAGGAAATCGGCAATCTCGAAAACGCCATCAATGGTCTCACGATCAAAGAGGTACTCGGGAATCACGTCGAAGCGCACCGTTTCTTAAAGCATCTTGCCAACACCCCTATCTCCAACATCGAATCCGCCATGAACGACTTAAAGGTCGTGGACGTATTCTCCGACAAGGTATACCAACCTGGTACGACCACCTTGACGGGCACGTGGAAATATATGTTGACGGATCCCAACGGCGTAATGGACGCAGACGACTACACCTTCAACGATTTCGATTCCCTCATCAACAACCTGTCCACCACGATTAAGACGGCGACCCTTGCCGACCTGAAAGCGGACGGCGTGCTGAATCTTACCAACGTCGACACCTCGCAATCGACGATTATGGGGCAAAGCATCTCGATGCTGATGAAGACGCTAGTCGATAGCAGTTGCACCCAGAGCACCCTTGGCGAATTGTCGATACAAGACCTGTTGACCATCGTCGCAGAAAGCGAATAATCAACCACCGAGCGGCAAAAACGCCGCTCGGTTTTCTTATTTCAGCGCACAATAATTTTTCTTTTCTTATAGAAAAACGATTGACTAATATAAAAAAATGGGTTATAATACCACTATGCGGCGGTAGGCGTCCGCATCCTAAACCTTGCATACTGAGATAGTATGCCGAATAAGACCAGGAGGTAAAACGAATATGGCTAAGTACGAAATGCTCTATTTGCTCAACAACGATTCCTCGGAAGAAGTGAAAGCAGCGGAAGTGGCTAAGTATGAAGACATCGTTAAAAACGCAGGTGGCGTTGTAGTTTCCACGGAGAAAATCGGTACGAAAAAGACCGCTTATCCTATCAACTACAAAACCGAAGCGTATTACGTGCTCATGACTTTTGAAGCCGACGCTAATGCTTTGACCGAACTTGAACGTGTTGCAGGCATCGACAGCGAACTTGTTAGACGTATGATTACGAAACTTTAATAGGAAAACGATTATGAATAAAGTATTTTTAATTGGCAACTTAACCCGCGATCCTGAACTTACCGAAACCGCCTCTGGCGTTGCGGTATGCCACTTCGCTATCGCAGTCAACAGAAACTATGCAGGTCAAGACGGCGAACGTCAGACCGATTTCTTCAACTGCACCGCTTGGCGCGGTCAGGCGGAGACCATACAACGTTTCTGCAAGAAAGGCAACAAGGTTGCCGTCACCGGTAGTATTCAGCTTCGCAACTACGAGGATAACCAAGGCGTAAAACGTAACGCCGTCGATATCATCGTCCAAGACGTCGAATTCTTGACGCCGAAGACGGGTGAGGACGATATGGATATGCCTCGCGCCGCTGCGCCCAAGAAAAAGCCCGTATTGCAGGCTATGGACGACGACAGCGACATCCCCTTCTAATAGAATGACCCACATCAATATAAGGAGTTAATATTATGGAAGAAAAAGCACCCGTAAAAAAGGTTTTCAAGAAGATGCCCCGTAAAAAGGTATGCGCTTTCTGCCAAGATAAAGTAGACGCCATCGATTACAAGGACGTAAACCGTCTTAAGAAATTCATCACCGAAGGCGGCAAAATTATCCCCCGCAGAATGAGCGGCACCTGCGCTGCACACCAAAGAAAGTTGGCTACCGCCATCAAACGTGCAAGAATCGCAGCCCTTCTTCCCTTCAAAGGCGAATAATTAAACCACAAAAAACCACCCGAATCTCGGGTGGGTTTTTAGTGATATTTGCCTTGTGACAAGTGATATTTTGCTTTTCGCAAAGCGATATCCGTCTAAAGGCGGGGTGATGTTTCCCCCTAACGGAAAAGTTTCGGCAAATATTAAAGAAGCGCAGTACTTTGATACTGCGCTTCTTTGGTGTATAATGCAAAATGCAGAACGCATAATTTGGGCTATATTTTATCCATCAATTGCGCAATCGCTTTCAAATAATTTTTCTATTTTTTTCTTCGCTATAATATCTACCACCTGTCCCGCAATCGAGAAAAGCAGTAAAACCACCGAAAACAAAATTATTTGGGAGGTCGCAAAACAAATCATATTGACGACGGCGGCAACTGCCCCTAC
>JAFVXN010000209.1 GCA_017501125.1 Clostridia bacterium | reverse complement strand
GCAGGGGAAAGCCCCCTAATCTTCTTACGCTTGTCCTCGTCGAGTGCTTTTACCATATCGTAGATACTGGTAAAGTCTTCCTTCGCAAAACGGTAGTTATGCGCCGAGTCGAAAGGATATTTCTTGACGAGTTTTCCTATTTTATACAAATTCCTGAACGAGCCGCCTACGCCGATCATCTGCGTCTCAGCGTCCACTTCGCCGAGCCAGTCGAGACCTTTGAGTTGTTCGGTGAAGAACTCCTCAATCTGTTTCGTCGCCGATTCCGTATCCCCTTCTCTTGCGAACAAATCGGTCAACGTCACCGCACCGAAGGGCAGGGACGCGTAATGGATTAAATTCCTTCTATTATAATAGATAATCTTCGTGCTGCCGCCACCGATCTCCATGATGATGCCCTTGGGCACGTCCATCGTATTGATGACGCCACGGTAGACGAGCATCGCCTCTTCTTCCTCACTAAGTACACGGATATGAATGTTGCAAGTCGCCTGAATTTCGTCCAAGAAGGAGCGCTGATTTTTCGCGCGACGAACTGCCGCCGTACCTACGGCGATAATCCGCTCCACACCGCTGGTGTCGCACAGCCTTTTGAACATCTTCAGCGTCTTAATCGTCTCCGTCACGCGCTGAGGTTTCAAGAATCCGTCACGGTCCATGTCTTGTCCCAGACGAACGCTCTTTTTTAACTCATCTACAACCATATAATGGCCCTCCGTGAACATATCCACGATGACCAGTCTCGCCGTATTAGAACCTAAATCGATAATCCCTATTCTTTCCACTTACTTACCCTCTCCGAAAAAGGATTTTTTATTTTTTGTAATGCGCGGGCGTAAAAATCGTAAAGAGCCCACTCCCTCATAATAAATATTATGATATCCTAAGTTTACCACATAAATCGAAGTTTGTCTATACCCTTTTTCAAAATTTTTTTCCTTTCACGGAAATTTTTCCCTTCTTTTTTGTCATAACCGCCCCGAAAACAAAGAAAAACGCCATAGGCGTTATCCGTCGCTAAGCACCGTTTTGAGCGAAAAGACGGAAAGGAGAATCAAGAATATCCCGAATCCCTTCCGCAAAAAATCAGCAGGCAAAAAGGAGGCAGAGAGCGCACCGACGGCGGAAAATAGCAAGGCGGGCACCACCACCCAAAGCAGCCCTTCCGTCTTCAACAATCCACCCTCTGCGTGCATCTTCAAGGTCGGCAAACTCATAGGCGCAAAGGCAAACAAATTCGCCGCCTGCGCCACCTTCTGCGCCACCCCTCCAACAATCGTCAATAAAGGAATCGTCACCGTACCGCCGCCCATGCCCATACCGGCAGGGATTCCGCCCAAAAAACCCAACAAAAGATACAAATAAAACTCCATTTTAACCCCCAAAAGCCAGCCATGCCCCCGCCAAAGCCTGTAAAAAGGCAAAGACGACGGCTATCCAACGGGTGGGCAAACCCTGCAACAATTTTGCGCCCAAAAGCCCGCCGACCAGCACGCCGAGCGCAGAGGGAATCGCCACCTCGGCGACGAAATATCCTCGCACGAGATAGATAAAAAAGGAGAGGAGCGACACGGGCAAAATGACCAAAATCGCCGTCGCGTGCGCCTCCTTTTCCGTCAATCCTAGCCCCTTCAAAAGAGGAACGGTGATCATACCGCCGCCCCCGCCGAACAAACTGTTGGCGAGACCAACGAGCCCACCACACGCCACCGCACGCATTAAAATCTTCGATTTTTTCTTTTCCACTTTGCACCTTCTTTTCCCTTTTAGGGAAGAATTTTCCTTCTTTTTTCTTTATTTTGCGTACTTTTTTGCTTTTTATCGAATTTTTTCCTTTTTTCTTCGCCCGAAACGCTTGATTATCGACGCGTTTTGTATTAAAATAATAAGGTGCAATATTATTTGTAATCGCGCGCATACGCGCATCGGCGTGCCCGCCCTCGCAAGAGTCGGGAGAAATTTAGCCGAAAGGTGGTTCTATGGCAACTCATTTTAACAACCGCAAGAAAAAGAATCTGCTTGCTTTGATTTTATCGGCGACGATGGTTTGTTCCACCGCCGCTGGTTTTGCTGCTTGCGCAGACGGGTCTACGACTGGCGACGGTGGCAGCGGCTCCAACCCCAGTTATACCACGACGGAGACGGATACCGCGAAAATCTTGAACGGCAGTTTCGATTTCTACAACGATAACGACGGCAAAAACTTGATTATCTCGTCCGTCAACAACTGGACGAAGACGAACAACACCTCCAACGTCGAGACTACCCCGCCCAGCAACACGGCTAGCGGTATCGTCAACACGGTAGACGACGCTTGGGACAATATGACCAAATCCAAACTGGACGACAGCGTCGTCGTCGAGACCGTCTCCCAAGCAGAGGCGAACTGGGCGAATATGTCCGCTTACGACAAACTTGACTTCTACGACACTTGGAAGACGCTCAACTCCAAGAACACGCCCGACAAGTTGCCTTTCTACAACGCGGATACGGACGCTTTTAATATCAAGTTGGCAGACGTCCCCACCTGTGAAAACCCTCGCACGTGGGACTACGACGAGACCGCGACCGAGGTGGAGAACAAGGGCGTGCTGATGTTGCACAACTCCTACACCTCGTACAAGGGCTCCGCACAAAAATACACCTCTTCTTCGACGGTGACCGTCCCTGCTGGCACCAGCGCTAAAATTAGCCTCTGGGTAAAAACCAGCGACCTGCACTACGCCAACAGCAAAGGCGAAAAGGTAAAAGTCGACGGCAACCGCGGTGCGTATATCGGCATTACGCATACGGCGGGCGGTCAAACGCTCGACCAAATGCAGGTCAAAAATATCGATACCGAAGCCGTCAATCCTAAACCCGCGGACGAAACCGTGGCTTGGGACAACAACGGCTGGGTGAACTATACCTTCTACCTGAAAGGCTCCTCTTTCTCCAACAGCACCTTCACGATGGTTCTCGGTCTTGGACAAGCGGACGGCACCACTTTTGAGTTCGTCAACGGCTACGCCTTCTTCGACGACGTAGAATGCGAGATCATCTCCAACTCGGCTTACGAGACGGCGACCAGTTCGGTCAGCGACGATTTTAAGGTAGGCATTGGGGACACGGCGGCAGAAAAATTGCTC
>JAFVXN010000208.1 GCA_017501125.1 Clostridia bacterium | reverse complement strand
TGCAGTGCTATATCCCCGAGGGCTCGCTCGACGCTATCTACCTCAATTTTTCCACGCCCTTACCAAAACTCGGCTACGCGACGCAAAGGTTGACGCATAGACGGTTCTTGGAGATTTACAAAAAACTGCTGAAAAGGGGTGGCAAGATTATCCAAAAGACGGACGATAGGGACTTTTTCGATTTTTCCTTGGAGGAGATGCGGGCGAGTGGGTTGCGCCTCGAAAACGTGACCTACGACCTGCACGAAAAGGGCAACCCGTCGTGGAATATCGTGACGGAATACGAAAAACGCTGGGTGGAGGGCGGTAAACCTATCCATCGCGTGGAGGCGGTCGTTGAAAGTTAAGTTTTTGCCTTTGGCGTTATGTGGCGTGCTGTGTAGCGGTGCGCTCGCTTTTACATCGTGCACGGACGAGCGCGTGGTGCGCGTGTATGCGCCCGACGGTGCGCCTGCCTTGGCGCTTGCGCAGTTGCTCGCCGAGGACGAAACGGGGGACGGGGTGGAATACACGGTGACCTCCGCCAACAAAATCGCGACCTTCGTGACGGGCAGAGACCCTCAGGCGGACGTGTGCGTGTTGCCCGTCAATTTGGCGTCCACTTTGCTTGGCGACGGCTCCGTTTATCAAATGGTGGGGCTGGCGACGCACGGCAATATGTATTTGCTTTCCGCCGACCCTACGACCTACGACGCGACTAGCGCCGAGGGGTTAAAGGGCAAAAAAATAGGGGTGGTGCAACTGGGCAACGTCCCTGGGCTCACCTTCCGTAGCGCCCTCAGTCGGCTGGGCGTGTCCTACTCCCTTACGGGCGTTTCGGCGGACGACGCGTATCTGTACGCCGTGCAACCGACGGAGGTCTCGCCTTTAGGCGAGGCGGACGTCTATCTTTGCCCCGAGCCCGCGGCGAGCGCGAAAATCAAAGCCTTTACGGCGCAGGGCAAGCCCTTCTATACGGTGGGCGATTTGCAGACTTTATACGGTGGCGCGGAAGGGTATCCGCAGGCGTGCGTCGTCGCGAAAAAATCCTTTATCGCGGGCAATCCTGCCGCCTTTGACAAAATTATCGACGGGCTGACGGCTGGGTCGGCTTTCCTTTCGACGGCGGAGATTTCTACCGTCTGCAACGCCGTTTCCTCTCACTTAGAGACAGGGCTGGCGGCGACCTTTTCGACGGCTAATTTGACGCAAGAGGTGATTGCACGATGCAACGTCCGCTTTGAAAGGAGCGAGTATTGCTATGCGCGCGTGGACGCCTTCTTGGGCGAATTGACCGCTATCGCGCCTAACAGTGCCAGCGCCGTCGCACCCGATTTTTACTATTTTTAAGGACGATTTATGAAACTTAGCAGGAAGAAAAAGGGGATTATCATCAACGCCGTATGGGGGCTTTGCGCCCTTCTTTTTCTTGCGCTGTTTTGGCTGATTGCCTACTTTGCAGTCGGCAACGATTATATTCTCCCGTCCCCTTGGCTGACGGTGGTAAAATCCTTCGAGGCGTTCGCGACGGCAGACTTTTGGTGGGCGTTTGCCTCCGCTTTTTTGCGCGCTTTAATCGCCTTTTCCATCTCGGCGGTTTTGGCGTTTGTTTTTGCCTTAATTTCGTACCTGTACCCCTCGTTTGGGCGTGTTTTTACGGCGATTTGCGCCGTTTTGCGCTCCTTGCCCACGATGGCGGCGCTGCTTATATTGCTATTCTTATTCCGCCGCGCAGAGGTGCCCGTAGCGGTGGGCGTGCTCACGTTGACCCCCGTCCTGTTCACGGGCTATTTCAACGCCTTTTCGGGCGTGGATAAAGGGCTTATCGAGATGAGTAAAACGTTCGGCGTGCCCTTGAAAAAGCGGCTCGTCTCCCTCTATATTCCGTCGATGAAAGGGGCGTTGATTTTAGAGAGCGCCTCCTCCCTTTCCTTCTCGCTGAAGATTATCGTCTCGGCGGAGATTTTGGCGAACGTCGCAGGGAGCCTCGGCAAGCAAATGTTCGACGCGGCGAACTACGGGCAGACGCCTACGCTGTACGCCCTCACGCTGATCGTATGCCTTTTGGGGCTTCTTATCGAGTGGTCGGCAGGGCTGATTGCAAAGGAGGGCGTATGAAGATAACCATCACGAAAAAATTCGACGACAGGCTCCTTTTCGACCATCGGGAATTCACCTTTGCCGAAGGTAAGATTACCTGCCTTTTGGGGGAGAGTGGCGTGGGCAAGACGACCCTTCTTCGCGCCTTGGCGGGGCTGGACGACTTCGAGGGAGAGAAAGAGACGCATGGCAATCTTTCCATCGCCTTTCAGGAACCGCGCCTCTTGCCGCACGCTAGCGCGAAAGGCAATTTGACCTTCGTCGGCGTCGAGGACGAGGCGGCGAAAAAGTGGTTGGAGTGGGTAGAAATCGCAGACGAATCTCAGTCGGCGTCGACCCTTTCGGGCGGTGAAAAACAGCGCGTGGCGCTGGCTCGCGCCTTGGCAAAAGAGAGCGAATTGCTCCTTTTAGACGAGCCCTTTTCGTCGGTGGACACGGCGAGAAAAGTCCGCCTCTTAAAAAAACTTCGCCCCCTTTTGGTCGATCAAAAACGCACGACGATCTTCGTCACGCACGATATCGACGAGGCGGTTTTTGTAGCAGACGAAATTATTTTAATTTCGAACGGCGGAAAAACGGCGACTTTTTCCGTGTCGGACGAGGATAGGAAGACCTTTGGTACCTCTTCTCTTCGCGCCAAAATCTACGAGGAAATATTAGGCTAAAAAACGCTTGCATTTCTCGCGTGTATGTGATATATTGATATCGATAAAAAAATATCGAAAGGAGTATGACCGATTTGAAGACGGGTGCGAATTTCGTGGAGAGGAAGGACGTCTCCAAGGCGACTTTGGAGCGATTGCCTTTGTATCTCCGCTTTTTACAAGAAGAGAGCGGACGGGGGGTGGAATACGTTTCCTCGTCGGTGATTGCGGACGCGATTATGGTGTCGTCGGTGCTGGTACGCAAGGATTTGGAGTCGGTGTCCAGTGAGTCGGGCAGACCTCGGCTGGGGTTTAGAATCGCGAGATTGATAGCGGACATTGAGAAATTTTTAGGCTACGACAACTTGTCCGACGTCGTGCTCGTCGGCGCTGGCGGACTGGGCAAAGCCTTTCTTGGCTACGAAGGGTTTAGGAGCAACGGGCTCAACGTCGTGGCGGCGTTTGATAAGGACGAGAAGGTGGTCGGCAAAGAGGTGGCGGGCAAGCCCGTCTTGCACCTCGACGACTTCGACGAGTTCGTCAGGACGCGCAAAATTCGCATCGGGATTATCGCCGTGCCAAAGCGTGCGGCGCAAGAAATTTTGGACAAAATGGTAGGGGCAGGGATAAAAGCAATCTGGAATTTTGCACCTGCACCCCTGTATGCGCCTCGGGGCGTCATCGTGAAGACGGAGGATCTTGCGGCGTCGCTTGCGATTCTCGCAGGGAAATTGTATCGGCTGGATATGGACGAAAAGGAGCAGTTATGAAAAGAGGATTAGAGACTTCGATTGTAAAACTTAGACACGAGGTGTTTACGGAGGTTGCGAAGGTCGCGTTCGATACCGATTCGGACAAGGTTAACGACGCGATAGAGGCGATTCCGTATAAGATTATCCCGACGGAGGTGGCGAAGTACCGCGAGAGCGTCTATCGTGAAAGGGCGATAGTAGCCGAGAGGGTGCGCCTTGCGATGGGTATGTCGCTGCGCCCTTCGGACAAACCCGTCCACATCACCAGCGGCGTCAATCAGAGCGATATTTCGGATAAGTATTACGAGCCGCCTTTGATGCAGGTTATTCCCTCGGGGTGCGACAAGTGCGAGGACAACGTCTACGAGGTCAGCAATCAATGTCGCGGTTGCGTAGCAAAGGCGTGCGTAGCGTCCTGTCCCCGTGGCGCGATAGATATCGTCAAAGGTCGCGCCGTCATCAACAAAGAAAAATGCATCAAGTGTGGCAAGTGTAAACAGGCTTGTCCGTACGACGCCATCGCGCATAAAGAGCGCCCCTGTTCCAAAGCGTGCGGTATCAAAGCGGTAGGCACGGACGAACTCGGCAGGGCAAAAATCGACAACGACAAGTGCGTCGGCTGTGGTCAATGTATGGTAAGTTGCCCCTTTGGGGCAATCGCGGATAAGTCGCAGATATTCCAACTTATCCGTGCTATTAGGAAAGGGGATTACGTCGTGGCGGAACTTGCCCCTGCTATTGCAGGACAATTCGGGGAAGGAATTACGCCTGCGATTATCAAAGGCGCGCTTTTGGATATCGGGTTCAAAGAGGTACACGAGGTCGCCAGCGGTGCGGACGTCGGTGCGGCGACGGAAGCGCACGCATACGTTGAAGAGGTCGTCTCGGGCAAATTGCCTTTCCTGTTGACTTCTTGTTGCCCCTCTTGGGCGATGCTCGCCAAAAAACAATTCCCACAGATGATTGACAAGGTATCCCAGTCGCTCACGCCTATGGTTGCGACGGCGCGCAGGATCAAACAACTCTCGCCGCAGGCAAGGGTGGTGTTCATCGGCCCCTGTGCGGCAAAGAAGTTGGAGGCGTCCCGTATGTCGGTGCGCAGCGACGTCGATTTCGTCATCACGTTCGAGGAACTCGCGGCGATTTTCGACGCAAAATCCGTCGATTTTAGCAAATACAAAGGGGAGAGATCTATTCACGAAGCGACGGGCGCAGGCAGAGGCTACGCCGTGGCTGGCGGGGTCGCGGAGGCGATTGAAAAGTGTATTCGCGCCTACTATCCTGACGTGGAAGTGAAGATAGAACACGCCGAAGGCTTAGAGGAGTGCAAGAAGATGCTCTTGCTCGCTAAGGCAGGCAAAAAGGACGGTTGCCTGATTGAAGGCATGGGCTGTCCGGGCGGTTGCGTGGCAGGCGCAGGTACCTGCGTCTCCGTTGAGAAGGCGTCGGCTGAGGTCAAAAAACTCGTGGCGAACTCCACGAAACCC